>JASHPM010000169.1 GCA_030038115.1 Acidobacteriaceae bacterium
CCGGTTGCATCGCGGTGGGCGAGGTCACGCACGCCAAACGAGCCGGCATGATGGGCAAGGGCGGTGAGCTCAACATCCGCCTCGACTACGTGAAAGTCGGCGACTCGAGAGTGATGCTGCGCGGAACCAAGGGCAGGGAAGGCGACGACAAAACCGGCACCGCCGTGGCCCTCACTGTACTCTTCGGCCCCATCGGCCTTATCAAACACGGCAAGGAGATCGACATCCCCAAAGGGACGCCGCTCAAGGCCTATGTGGCCAGTGACATCTCCCTCCCGCCGGCGGCCCCGCCCCCGCCCGCAACGTAGAATCCCGGGTCCCGACCCGCGGAGAACCTCAGAAGGGGCATCCTCGGATGCCCCTTTTCCTCTGCGAACTTCGCTAGGTTGCCGCACGAACCTCTTCGCGCACGATCCGCCGCAGCGTGTCTTCAAACTTCGGCGGCGTTCCCTGGACGTGTTGCCCTGGGCGGTCAGAATTCGCCCTTACCCAATCGGGATTCTTTTCGTCCCAGGCCGCAAAACCTGCTCACCCCCTCGCCCACTCTGATATTCTCAAGGGTTTTCTTCCGCTTCTGGGTTCATACACTCACAGAGCGGTCGAAGGAGTGGAGTCCATGCCCGAGCAGCGGGGCCGGAAGTATCACCAGGAGCGTGTGGCTGAAACCCTGCGCGACGAGATTGGCGCCATGATCGAGGGCGAGCTCTCCGACCCGCGCATCAGCTTCGCTTACATTAGCCAGGTGGTGCTCAACCCCGGCGGAAAGTCCGCGCTCATCTATGTCGCCGTCGACGGCGGCGCACAGGAGGAGTCCGACACCATGGAGGGCCTGATGGCCGCGCGCGGTTATATCCGGGCTCAGCTCCTCGAGCGCATGGGCGTGCGCTTCGTCCCGGAGCTGACGTTTCACCTCGACCGCTCCGAAAAAATGAAGGCGCGCATCGACGAGTTGCTGGGCCGCAAACGCAGAACTGCCCTCCGCGCTCAGAGCGCACAGCACGCTGCCCAGAGCCCGGCCGCCACAGCGCCGAGTTCCGAGCATAAAGACGAGGGCTCCGGAAGACACTGATGGCCGCCGGACACGACATTCCCCCGCAGCAACCCAGCCACGGCGACCCCGACCGGAATGGAGAGCCCGCCCGGAGCGAGCCGGCAAAGCGAGCGGGTCGGACGGACCAGGGCCTCGATGCCGTGCTGGACGTCGTCCGCGGCGGCCGCCGTTTTGCGGTTGTCTCCCATGCGCGTCCCGATGGGGACGCCGTGGGTTCGATGCTGGCCTGCGGCATGTTCCTCCTCGAGCTCGGCAAGCACGCCGACCTCGTCTCGCGCGATCCCGTGCCCCTCATCTATCGCGGCCTGCCCTGTGCATCGACCATCCGCCATACGCCGCGCCTCGAAGGCGACTACGACGCGGTCATTCTTCTGGAGTGCGACGACGCCCAGCGTTCGCGTCTCGCCGGTCTGGAAGGCCGCTTCCTCGTCAATATCGACCACCACACGACCGGCCGCGCCTTTGCCGACGTGAACTGGATCGACGTGGAAGCCTGCGCCGTAGCCCAGATGGTCTTCCGCCTGGCCATGGCCGCCGGTGCCGAGGTGACCCCGCAGATGGCCGCATGCCTCTACGCCGGCTTGCTCACCGACACCGGGTCCTTCTGCTACGAGGGCACCGATGCCCACGCCTTCGAGCTGGCGCGCGAGCTGGTCGGCCGCGGAGCCGACCCCGCCGGCATCGCCCGCGAAGTCTACTTCTCCAATCCCCTCTCCAAAATGCTTTTGCTCGGCGCCGCGCTCTCCAATCTGCGCCGCGAAGGCCGGCTTGCCTGGCTGTGGGTCACCCGCGACGATATGACCCGCACCGGCGCCGCCGAGGAAGACTGCGAAGGAATCGTGAATTATGCCATCGGCATTGGCGGCGTCGAGGCCGCGGTCCTGTTGCGCGAGCTGCCTGATCGTCGCGTGCGCCTTTCGCTGCGCAGCAAGGGTCTGCTCGACGTTGCCCGCATCGCTGCCCGCTTCGGCGGCGGAGGCCATCTCCATGCCGGCGGCTGCACCCTGGAAGGTCCGCTGCGCGAGGCTACCGAAAAGATTCTCGAGACCCTGCGCAGCGAGCTAATGACGATGGTTCCCGGAAGAGCCGAAATGGCCGAAGATTCCGGCGGGAATCTGGTAGGCTGACTCAATCGTGGTGCATGTATTGCCCCAGCTGTCGGGCCGGCAGCACGAACTACGCTCCGCGGCGGGTGTCGAGAGAGGGCGAAACCGGTAACCAGGATGGATGATTCGCGCACCGGGAACGTGACCGATCAGGTGAAAACTGAACCAGGCTCCGGCGAGCGCTCGGGCCGCACCAATTCTTCTCGGTCCGATGCTCTCGACGACGCGGTGGATGATCCGCATCGCGCGGAGTCTGATCGTGCCCCGTCCGGCCGCGCCCCTCGAGGCCCCGGCTTTCTGGCCCGCCTTCGCGCTCGCTTTCCCGCCCTCGGCGAAGTCGCGGAAGCCATCACACTGTTTTGTCTCACCGCCTTCTTCCTCTTTTACGGCCTGGTTCCCATCTTCGGCGGCGACGGCATCGGCCTGGTGGGCGCAGACGAGCCCCGCTACGCTCAGGTGGCCCGCGAAATGCTCGCGCGTCACGACTACGTCACGCCCGTGCTGTGGGGTCATCCCTGGCTGGAGAAGCCCGCCCTCTACTACTGGCGCGCCATGTTTGCCTTCCGCGAGTTTGGCGTGCACGACTGGTCCGCCCGTCTGCCCTCCGCCAGCTTCGCCTTCATGCTCGTGGTGCTTATCTACCTGCACATCCGCCGCTTTCGCAACGGAGGACAGCTCGACGCCGCGCTCATCACCGCATCCTGTGCAGCCATTCTCAGTTTTGCCCGCGGCGCATCCACCGATATGCAACTCGCCGCGCCCTTTGCTATCGGCATGCTCGGCTGGTACGCGTGGTACGAGACCAACAGCAAGTTCTGGCTCTTCGACATTTACTTCTTCGTCGGCGCCGCCACCCTGGCCAAAGGTCCCATCGCTCCCTTAATGGCCCTGGTCATCATCGGAATCTTCGCTGGCCTGCGCCGCGAGTGGTCCCTCTTCCGCCGCAGTCTGTGGGGGCCTGGCATCATCCTTTATTTCGCCATGGTCCTGCCCTGGTTCATCGCCGTCCAGCGCCGTAACCCGGCGTTCCTCAGAATCTTCTTCCTGGAACACAACCTGGAACGCTTCGCCACCGATCGGTTCGAGCACTACCATCCCTTCTGGTATTACGTGCCGGTCATGCTGCTGGGGCTCACGCCCTGGGCGGTGATCGCCGTAACCGCCTTCGTCGATGCCGTTGGCGGATCCATCAATGAATGGAAAGCCCGCCGCGCCAGGGTCCTCTACGTCGGCCACGGCCGCGCCGGAGACGCCTTTCCGGAATTCCTCGTCCTCTGGGCCCTCGTCCCCATCGTCTTCTTTTCCTTTTCCGACTCCAAACTCCCCGGCTACATTCTGCCCGCCGTGCCTCCGCTGACCATTCTCGCCGGCGATTATCTCAACCGCATCCGCGGCCGTGGCCTCAAACCCTGGCTGCTGGTGCTGCACGCCGTGCTCACCGGCATCCTCACCATGTTCGTGCTGCTCATGCCCCTGCACCTGCACAATCCTGAGGCCATCCCGCCGCGCGTCGCCATCATTGCCGCCGGCATGGTAGGCCTGGCCTCCATGGTCTTCATCCTCATTACCGTTGCCTACTTCGGCCTCAAGCGGCTCCGCATCGCCACCATGACCCCCATGCTCATCCTGCTCCTGTACATGTTCGGCATCGGGCCCGTCTTTGGCATCGGCCCGCTGCCCAACACCAAACGCAACATCAACCTCATGGATATGACCTATTCGGCGCGTCCCCTGGCCCAGATTCTCAACCAGATCAGCCCGCCCCCGGGGATTGTCGCGGTGTGGCACGTGCGCAGGGATGTACAGTACGGACTTTCTTTCTACCGAAACCAGCGCACCGTGAATTACGATGATGGCATCACCGTCAGCGATCCGCCGCGGAGCGAGGGTCCCGGTCCGCATGGCGTGATCATTGACGAGGTGAGAGAAGGATCGTCCGCGGAGCAGATGGGACTGCGCAGGCTCGAAGGCGACGATCTGGTAGCGGTGAACGGCCAGCCTGTTCTCAATGCGGCGGATTTCGATGCGATGCGGGCAGGATGGAAACCAGGAGTCAGGCTGGAATTCGAAGTGATCGATCCCAGAATTCCGGGTAAAGCGCCGCAATTCGCCAGCGGCGTCATGCAGGACGGCATTCCGGAAAAACAGCACCTTCTGGTAACTCCGGAATCTTCGATTACGGCGCTTCGTCAAACGCTGCAGGGCAGGCGGTATGAACCACTTTTCACCTTCCCTGCGCAAAACCTGGTCGTGTACGAGGTCATGGCCAGCAGTTCCGGAAAAGCAGTCCGCAGCCAGTGAGCAGTTTTTTGCCTTTGGATCGGAAGGAAATCGCCCTTGCGCATGGAAGTGCGCCATGGCCATACTGCATCGATGAGTCCCGCGCTTCAGTTCGAGCTCCTCGACCTGCGCCACTTCTCGGCGGGCAGCCTGCGCCCCCTGCTGGATGAGGAGAGCCGCATCTGGAGTGAGCGGCTGCACTGGGATTATCGCGGCTCCGCGGACCTGCTGCTGCAGTATCTTGACTCGCGCGTCCTCCCCGGCTATGTCGCTGTCGAGAACGGCCGCATCGTCGGCTACGTCTTCTGCGTATACGAAGGGCATAAGGCGGTCATCGGCGATGTCTTCGCCCTGGAGTCGCGGGAATCGGCCACCGAAATTCGCAACGAGCTGCTGTTGCGCCTCTTCGAACTGCTCAAAAACACGCCTGGCGTGAATCGCATCGAATCGCAGCTTCTGCTTCATCCGCACGGCGCGCATCAGCGGGTTTTCGAAGCCGCGGGATTCGAGGTTCACGAGCGTGTCTTCATGGAGTGGCCGCTCGAATCCGCTGCCGAGGCCGCTCTGCGCGATGGCGCCGGCACGCCGGGCGGTGCAGTCCCGCTGCCCGCGGGCATGGAATTGCGGCGCTGGGAGGAAGGCGACCTGGGGGCTGCCGCGCGGCTGATTGCGGCCTCCTATCAGGGACACCTCGACAGCCACATCAACGAGCAGTACCGTACCGCCGCCGGCTCGCAGCGTTTTCTGCACAACATCGTCCGCTTTCCCGGCTGCGGCTATTTCGATCCCGAAGCCTCCTTCGCGCTCGTCGAGCGCGACAGCCCCGACCTCGCGGGCCTGCTGCTCTGCTCACGCGTGCGCGATGATGTCGGCCACGTCACCCAAATCTGCGTTGCGCCGGAGTACCGCGGCCGCGGCCTGGGCCGCCTGCTCATGGTGGAGTGCGCGCGCGCCCTGGCGAAACGCAACTTCAGCCTGCTCACCCTCACCGTCACCTCCTCCAATCGCAACGCGGTTTCGTTATACGAATGGCTCGGGTTCAGGGGAACCCATCGCTTCGACGCTATGGTTTGGGACGAATCCGGCGACGATCCTGCCGGTCCCTCCTGGACCTGACCGCGTCCCGTCCGCAGCAGACGGACACCCCAACGCGCAAACGGTTTGCTTCAGAAGGCTCTACCCGGCGGCCGCCTGGTCCGCGTGCGAGTCGGCCAGTGCAGCGGAGTGCTGCCCCACCGCCTCGATCGTCGCCTCCACCATCGCGTCCATGCCCATGCACGAATTCAGCATCAGGTGGTAGAGCCGCCGGTCGTCCCACTCCCTCTGGTGAAAGCGCCGGATGTAATCCGCCCTGCGTCGATCGGTTGCCACAATCTCGCGCTCGGCATCCCTGGCGTGCTCCGGAAAGCGCTCCTCGATGTAGCGAATCTTGCGCGCCATCGATGCATACACAAACACATGGAACGCCCCCGGCGACTTCGCCAGCATGCATGCCGCGCCTCGCCCCACCACCACGCAGCTGCCGTTCGCCGCCTGCTCCTCCACATACTTCCGCACAAACTCCACCATGCGCGCGCTGTCGAAAAAGTCCGGATCGTCCGGCAACCGCTCCAGCGACCCCAGCCAGAACGCCTTCCCAAACCGGTAGAACCATGGATCCACCCGCTCGTCGCAGCGCTTCACCAGCGTCGGCGTCACGCCCGCCTTGCGCGCCACGTCCTCGATCAGGCAGCTGTCGATCAGCCTCCAGCCCAGACGGTGGGCCAGACGATGCGCGAATTCTGCGCCCTGGCTGCCATACTCCCGCTCCACCGTAATCACCTTGATCATGGACCTGCACCTGTACTTTCGAGCCGATAGTGCAACTTTTCGCAACCCCCCGTCAAGGGATTGAGCGGCTCTCGTAGCCTCGCACCCCTATGATGCTGGGTCGGTAATGTCTGGTTATAAGGATCGGCTGCCATAACCAAAGTAGAAATCTCGTTGCCGCCCACCCCAATTTTCCCCAGCCAGGTTCACCCCACAGCAAGCAGCGTACCCCGCTGCCGGTTGCTCCTCACACAACTTAGGTCTGCGACCCGACTCCTTAGTACCGCTTCTGTCCCAAATCGGGTCGATTTTCCCGAATTGGCCCTGCTTCGTTGTGCTTCACTCCGCCCCATTTCCTGATTTTGCGCGAAGCGCCTGGACTCCTACTCCCGTAACTCGACAATAGTAGCTCCCGCCCCGCCCTCGTTCTGCCCCGGCTCCGTCACCGACGCCACCTGCGGATGACCCTCCAGCCACGCCCGCAGCGTTCGCCGCAGCACCCCCATTCCCGTCCCATGAATGATACGGATGCGCGGCAGCCCTGCCAGAAATGCGCGGTCGAGAAATTTCTCCACGTCATCCCGCGCCTCATCGGCCGTCTTGCCGATCACATTAATCTCGCTGCTCGCGATGTCCGGCTCCGCCACCGACACGCTGATCCCGCGCCGCCGCGCCGCCTGAATGGGCGTCTGCCTGGTTGCGGACGAAACCACCTCAGCGATCTCGTCGCGCGCCACTCGCATCTTCATCGCGCCCACCGCAACCTCAAACGTCTTGTCGTCGATCTGCCGCTGCACCGTTCCCGTTTTCCCCAGCGTCCGCAGCCGCACAGTGTCGCCTTCCGCCACATGGCGGACGATGTGCGGCTGCGCATTCCGATCGCCGCGGTCCGCCCCCGTGTGCTGCGCCACCACCGCCGTATTGAAGCTCTCGGCAAACTCCCTCCGCAGCCGTGCGATCCGTTGCTCCGCCTGTTTCGAAAGCTTCTGCTGCGCGGCCCGGTCCTCGATCGCCTTCACCGTCTCGCGCATCTGAAATTCAAAATTCTTCAGCAGCGATTGCAGCTGGCCTTCCAGATCCTTCACCTTGGCCCGCCACTCCTTCATCCCTTCCGCCGCCAGCCGCGCCCGCTCCGCGGCCAGTTCCAGCTCCAGGATTTGCACCCGTCCCCGTTCCTTCGTCAGCATTGCCAGCTGCTCGTGCAGGCTATCCAGAAACCGCGCGATGTCCTGCGTCTGCGTGTTCAGCCGCTGCCGCGCCGCGGAGACAATCTCCGCGCTCAGCCCCAGCCGCTGCGCAATATTGATACCCGCGGACTGCCCCGGCACGCCCTGCCGCAGTTCGTAAGTCGGCGTCAGCGTCTTTTCGTCGAACCCAACCGCGGCGTTCACCGCCCCAGCCGTGTTCTCCGCGTAAACCTTCAGCGAAGTCAGATGCGTGGACACAATCGACCACGCTCCGGCCTTCAGAAAATGCTCGGCGACCGCAACCGCCAGCGCCGCGCCTTCTTCAGGATCCGTCGCCGACCCCAGCTCATCCAGCAGCACCAGCGAATGCGGCGTTGCCCGCCCCGCAATCCGATTCAGATTCGTCACGTGCGCCGAAAACGTCGACAAATCCTGTTCGATCGACTGCGCGTCGCCAATGTCGGCGAGAAACGCGTCGAACCCAGGAATGACTGCCTCGTCCGCGGGCACCGGAACGCCCGCCTGCGCCATCATGGCCAGCAGTCCCGCCGTCTTCAGCGTCACCGTTTTGCCGCCGGTGTTCGGCCCGCTGATGATCAGCTGCCGATCGCTCCCGCTCAATTCCAGGCTGATCGGCACAATCTTCTTCGCGTCATCGGCCTCAGCCCGCAATCGCCGCTCCAGCAGCGGATGCCGCGCATTCTTCAGCCGAAACTCCGGCGCAGCCTCCTCGGAAAATCGCGGCGGCGCGCAGTCGTATTCCTGCGCGAATCGCGCTCGTGCCAGCAGCGTGTCCACTTCCGCCAGCACCCGCGCCCCGGTCAGAATCGGCGCAGCCGCCTGCGCAATCTGCCGCGTCATCTCCAGAAAAATTCTGTGAATCTCCGCCTGCTCGTCTTCCAGCAGCCGCACCAGGTCGTTGTTCAGCTCGATGGTCTCCAGCGGCTCCACATACACCGTCTGCCCGCTCGAGCTCGCCCCGTGCACCACCCCCTGCACGCGCCGCTTCCACTCCGACTTCACCGGAATCACGAAGCGCTCGCCGCGAATCGTGATCAGTTCCTCCTGCGCCGTTCCGCCTTCCGAAAATCGCCGCAGAGCCGCCCGCAGGCTCTCTTCGATCGCGCGTTGCTGCCGTTCCATCTCGCGCCGGATGCGCCGCAGCTCCGGCGAAGCATCGTCCGCCAGCGTCCCATCCGGCAGAATCTTCTCTCGCATCCGCTCCGTCATCGGACGCAGGCTCGTCGCCATCAACTCCTTCGACAGCTCCTTCAGCTCCTCGATCCGATCCTGCGCATTTTCGGGTGGAGTCCGCATCAGCTCTGCCCACGCCGTGATCTCCTCGGCCAGCGCGATCACGGCCCGCAGCTCCTCCGACTCCAGCGCCACGCCCTCAATCCGTGCCTTCGCCAGCAAATCCGACGGATCGAAGAGCGAACCCAGCTGTGGCATCACGCCCGCGCCCACCAGCACCCGCATCTCCGCCACCAGCCGCTGCTGCCGGTTCACCCACTCCCGATCCCGCGACGGCGTCAGCGCCCCGATCCACCCGCGCCCCAGCGCCGACTGCGCATACCCGCCCACAAACGCCACAAACTTGTCCCACTCCAGCGCGGCACTCCCACCCCAGCGAGCAGGCTCGCCGGGGACCCCGGTACTCGGTGCAACCGCTTCCGGAATCTCCTGCAGCAAAGGCATCCCTCCATTATCCTTCCTGGGGAGTCTCTTCAATTTCGTCTATCATCGGTTTTCCAGGTGCCGCGCAACATGCGGTGTGGAGGCCTGGGCATCCCCAGGAGGCGCAATGATCTCTGGTGCGCACGTGATCGTCTACAGCAAAAATGCCGAGGCCGACCGCGCATTTCTCCGCGATGTCCTGGGCTTTAAGTCCGTGGATGCGGGTCATGGCTGGCTCATCTTCGCCCTGCCGCCCGCGGAAGCCGCGTTCCACCCGTCCGACGAGAATGGTACCCACGAACTCTATTTCATGTGCGACGACCTGAAGGCCGAGATCGCTTCTCTCGCGAAGATGAGCGTTCCGTGCTCGAAGGTGCACGAAGAACGTTGGGGCTCAATCACGAAAATCAAGCTCCCCGGCGGAGGCGTGATCGGCCTTTATCAACCGAAGCATCCCACCGCCCTGGGCCTTAAATAAACGGTGTGTCGAACCAGGAAATTATCCCGCCTGTTGCGGATCTTCTGCAGCAACGGCTCGCACCTGGGACAGCTTGATGCTCCAGGCGCAGGCGACCCTGCAGTCAGCGTTTGTGACTGCTCCTGCTCTGGCCGCGATCAGATGATGCAGTTTAGGTATCACCTGTGATAGACTGAAGATGCGGGTGAGAAAACGACCGAAGCTCCGCAAGATCACCGACTACACAACTCGTCTTCGATGTGGCGGCGGTATCGCTGTCCTCCGCGAAGAAGTATGGGTGGACTCGAGCGGTAAGGTTGTTCAATACAATCTCGCGCTGGCTGCTCCGCATCTGTCCGGTGTCGACAACGGTCGCATCCTCGGCTATGACAACGCTCATGGCAGGCATGAGCGGCATTTTATGGGCGATGTGACGCCGGCGCCCTTCGCGAGCTATGGGGTAACGGCCAGGCGGTTTTTCAGGGAAGTGGAGGCGTGGAGGAAAAAGCAATGAAGACCAGGATGTTTCACGATGGCTTTGCGGGGCACCGCCGGCGCTCGCTTGCGAGGATCGCGCGGATAGAAAAGGGCGAGCGTCTGGAGACCGAGAAAGTCATCACCTTTGCCGATCCACTCGATATGATGGCCTGTCTCTCGGCTCAGCGCGTCCGCCTCTGTCAGACTGTTCGTCAGAAACGTCTGAGCATCTCGGCACTGGCTGCGGAGTTGGGCCGAAACCGCGGCGCGGTCACGCGCGACGTGAACCAGCTCAAAAAGCTTGGCCTCGTGCGGCTGCGAGAGCAGACCAACCCAGGTCACGGGGTTGTGCAGATCGTGGAGCCGGTCGCCGAGCGTGTTGAAATTAGAATTGCCTTTTAGCAGGACCGGAGGACCACACCACCCATTGGCCGTCTCACTCGATTCCATCATCGCCGCGCGCCAGCGCATCCGCCGCCACATCTACCTCTCGCCCGCTCGCTACTCGGCGGGGCTCTCCGAGATGACCGGGCAGCAGGTCTTTCTCAAGCTCGAGAACCTGCAGCGCACCGGGGCCTTCAAGGAGCGCGGCGCCCTCAATAAAATCCTCACCCTCACCTGGGAGGAGCGCGAGCGCGGGGTAATCGCCGCCAGCGCCGGCAATCATGCCCAGGCGGTGGCGTATCACGCCAGCCAGCACGGCATCCGCGCACGCATCGTCATGCCCCTTATGACGCCCCTCGTTAAAGTCGCCGCCACCGCTGGCTACGGCGCCGACGTCGTTCTGCACGGCGCCGATTACGACGAGGCCTGCGCGGAGGCCATCCGCCAGAGCAGCGCCGACGGCCTCACCCTCCTCCATCCCTTCGATGACGACGACGTGATCGCCGGTCAGGGCACCATCGGCCTCGAGCTCCTCGAGCAGGTCCACGAACTCGAAGCTGTGGTGGTTCCCATCGGCGGCGGCGGCCTCATCGGTGGCGTCGCCTGCGCCATCAGGGAGAGCAATCGCAACATTCGCATCGTCGGCGTGCAGACCGAGCGCCTGCCCTCTATGCTGCGCGCGCGCGAAGCCGGCCATCCCATCACCGTTCCCGCCGAGGCCACCATCGCCGACGGCATCGCCGTCCGCCGCGCCGGCGAGCGCACCCTCCCGCTCGTCGAGAAGTACGTCGATCAGCTCGTCACCGTCGACGAAGAGGAAATCGCCAGCGCCATCCTCGTGCTCCTCGAACGCGAAAAGACCCTGGCCGAGGGCGCGGGCGCGGCGGCTCTCGCAGCGCTTCTCCAGAAGAAGACCAACCTCAATGGCCAGCGCACTGCCGTCGTGATCGGCGGCGGAAACATCGATGTCACCCTGCTCTCGAAAATCATCGAGCGCGGCCTCGTCAGGGACGGCCGCTGGATCCGCGTTCGCATCCACCTCACCGACCGTCCCGGCGCTCTGCACAATCTCACCAAAATCATCGCCGACCAGCGCGCCAACATCGTCGAGACCTCTTACGACCGCGCCTACTACGGCGTCAGCCTCGGCGATACCGTCATCGACATCACGCTCGAAACCCGCGGCGCCGGTCACATCGAAGAAATTCGCGCTGCCCTCGCCGCAGCCGGTTACCGCCACGAAAGAATCGAGTAGCCAGGTGACAGGTTGCCGGTTGCAGTGTGCCGGCGGTAGCAAGTGACAAGCGTAACGCTATTCCCACAGTTCCGTTGTCTGCCGCGGTGCCCTCCGTGATCCACTCACCGTGTGGGCTTCACGGGAGGACTCCATCGCCCAGTCGTTCCGAGAACTCGTGGTGTGGCAGCGGGCCAGAGAGCTGGCGGCTCTGCTCTATACCCTTACGCAGCAATTCCCTCGCGAAGAAATATACGGACTGACGGGGCAATTGCGAAGAGCCGGCGTCTCGATCGCGAGTAACATTGCGGAGGGCTCCAGACGCGGAACGCGCAGTGATTACCGCAGCTTTTTAACGATGGCACGCGGTTCTGCTCTCGAAGTCCAAACCCAGCTGATGATCGCGCGCGACCTCGGTTTCGGCGATGCCGCTCAGGTCGCTCGGGCAGAGAACCTGGCAGAAGAAATCAGTAAGATGCTTTGGGCCATCACCCAGAAACTTTGACCTGCAACCTGTACCCTGTACCCTGTACCCTGTACCCTGCAACCTGTCACCTGTAACCTGCTCCTTTCAGTTCACCTGCTGCAGCCGCTCGATCAGCTTCCTGGCGAGGCTTTCGCCGGATTCGGACCACAGCAGCCGCGTGGAAATGCCGCCGCTTTTCTGGATGCGGTTGGTGAACTCCACCAGGCGCGCCACATTTTCCTTCACGCGGACCACGGCGTCTTCGTCCAGCGCCATGTCTTCGTAGAGAAACGGCGTATCCAGGCCAAAATCCACGCGGATGTGGCCGTTGGTCTCGTACGCTCCCTCATCGAACTCCGGCCCGTAACCCACGATCCGCACCGCGCGCGGCTCGTGCCGACACATGGTGTCGAGGCCCGGAGCCTGCTCGGGAACCCACAGCTCCCACACCAGCTCGAACTCCCACGCATAGTCCTCATGGGCGTTCTCCATGGCGGCGGCGATGACGGCACGGGGGCTGGACTCCTCGTCGTCCGTCTCGTTTCGATACACACGCTGCCAGACGGGGGTCTCGTTCCAGGAGATGGGATAGACGGTCGCCGCTGAGACCCGCGATGAGCCGCCGACCGCCGCGAACTGCTCCATCACTTTCTCCAGAGCGGCGGGCAGCGCTTCCAGACGGAAGTTGGGATACCAGAGGCTGAGGTAGAGCTGGTCGGCCATCTTGCTTTAGCGTACAGCGTACAGGGTTCACCAACGGCTGAGAAGGATGGCTGCATCCGGGAAACCCGCCCCTCGTTCTACCCGCCAAAATATTCCGCAGACGCCCGTCACCTAAATGGCGCATACTATCGTCTAAGCACCAGGGTTCCGTCTGCCCTGCAGGAGGGTCTGCCTATGCCCACCCCAAAGATCGCCCTCAACCTTCTCGTTTGCGCCAGCCTGGCCCTCGCCGGCGGCTGCCTTTTCGCGCAAAGTTCCACCCCCTCCTCGGATCCCGGCGCTACCCCGCAGCAGACCTCGCCGCCCCCGTCCCTGCAGACCCCGGATCAAACCCCGGCAGCCCAGCAGACCCCCGCCGCCGCCAACGACCAAACAGCGGATAACTGCCCCGGTCCGGTCCTGCACCGCGCCCCGGACAAGGGTGGCGACATCTGCTCCTCCGGCGCTCCGCCCGCGAATGCGCCGGCGGACGGCACTCAGACGGCCACGACGCCCCTTACCGACCCCAACGTCAATCCCTTCCCCCAGGCCGTGCCCGATAAGAACGGCGTAATGCCGGGCGTGCAGCCGGGCAGTATCAACGACGTCAACGCCGTTGGTACCCGCAACATCGGCGCCCGCGGCATGGGCAACTGGTACTCCACCGAGTCCGAAATCAAGATGGGCAAGCAGTACGCCGACGAAATCGAGAAGAGCACCCGCTTCATCACCGACCCGGTCGTCACGGAATATGTCAACCGCATCGGCCAGAACATCGTCAAGAACTCCGACTGCAAGGTGCCCTTCACCATTAAGGTCATCGATACCGACGAGATCAACGCCATGGCTCTGCCCGGCGGATTCTTCTATGTCAATTCCGGCCTCATCCTCGCCGCCGACGAGGAAGCCGAGCTGGCCGGCGTCATGGCCCACGAGACCGCCCACGTCTGCGCCCACCACGCCGCCCGCGAAATGACCCGCCTCAACTACGCCCAGATCGGCATGGTCCCCCTCATCATGATGACCGGTTACAGCTGGACCGGCTACGGCATCTACGAAGCCACCCAGCTCCTCATCCCCATCACCTTCCTCGAATTCTCCCGCGAGTTTGAGGCCCAGGCCGACTACCTCGGCGTCCAGTACATGTATCGTGCCGGCTACGATCCGCAGGCCTTTGTCACCTTCTTTGAGAAGATCGAGAACCTCGAAAAGCAGAAGCCCGGCGCCGTCGCCAAGGTCTTTGAGAACCACCCGCAGACACCCGACCGCATCGAGCACACCGAAGAGGAGATCGCGAAGATCCTGCCTCCGAAGGATGAGTATCTGGTCACCACCTCGGAATTCAACGACGTCAAGGCCCGCCTCGCCCGCATCGAGAACAAGCGCCGCATCATCGACAACAAGAAGGGCAAGCCGACCCTCCGCCGCGCCAGCACCTCACCCGACAGCACCGACACGACGAACGGCAGCGATCAGCCCACGCTCCATCGCCGCGACGACGGCAACAGCAACTAACGCTTCTTTCCTCCACTCCGGTTTGAACGGGCTTCGTCTTCGGATCAAGCCCGTTTCGCTTGTGCGTCGACAACGACGGAGTGTTGAGGAATATGTTCCGCTCTAGGTGATGGGCTTCCCATTCTCCGTCAACTGCGCTAACAACGCCTGCCCATGCTGCAGAATCGGAGCGGGCAGCCGCGTGTAGGACATTTCTTCCGCGGCGTTCTGTCCGTCGGTCAGGCAATAGACCATAAAATCCTTAAACTTTCGTTGCTCATCCGGCAGGGTGTTGTCCTTTGGAATCAGAATGAAGCTCAATCCCGTAATCGGGTACGCGCCCTTTGCGGACGCTGGCGGGTCGACCACCGGGGTTCGGTCGTCCTTCATCAACGCATCCTGGAAAGCGCTGATTGCAAGGGCAGCGCTGCCGGGCGTCGGGACGACGAACTCGCCGGCCCGGTTTTGGATCGATGCCACCGGCAGGCCTGCGGTCTTTGCGTAACTGAGCTCGGCGTATCCGATGGCTCCCGGGGTGGCCTTAACGACCGCAACCACGCCGGTGCTTCCATTCTCTCCCTGTCCCGTTGGCCAATCCACCGTAAGGCCGTGGCCGGGTTTTGCCGACCAGCTCGGACTCGCTGCACTCAGGTACGTCGTAAATATGCTGGTGGTCCCGCTGCCATCCATCCGATGGACGACGACGATGTCGGCGTGCGGCAGCTTAACCCCGGGATTGTCCCTGGCGATGGCGCTGTCCTGCCAGCTTTTGATCTTGCCGGAGTAGATGTCCGCAAGCGTCCTTCCGCTGAGCCGCAGGGGCACGGACACATCCGCGAGATTATAGATAACGCACACCGGGCCGCCCGTCACGGGAACCTGAATAATCGGCGGCATCTCCTTCAGCTCATTGTCCGTCAAAGGCGCATCGCTGGCCGCGAAGTCCAGAATGCCGCGCTTGAGCTCGCCCAGGGCGGCACCGCTGCCAATGGGACGATAATTCACCAGCATGTTATGTCCCTTGACGTAATCGCTGCTCCAGCGCGAAAACAACGGAGCCAGAAAAGTACTTCCCGCGGCGCCGAATCTCCCGATGTTGTTGTTGACCACGGGCGGCTGCGTCTCATAGTTCTCCGAGTTGCTGCTGCAGGCAACGGGAACCCATGTCAGTACGGCTGCGATCAGAGCAGACATCGCCCGGATAAGCGGAGATTTACTTCTCATGAGATTTCCCCTTTCGAAACTCAGCGCCGATTCCAACCTGGCATACGCAAAATCACAGGTATGCTCCTACACGCATAGACACATTAGTGAGTGCGGATGAAAACCACATGAATTCATCTCGCCTGCCGTCCTCGCGGCGGACGCTTCGCCCCTCGCCCCTTGCCCACCTTGCCACCTCCTTGTTTTCGCTCTGCCTGGAATGACAAAATGTGTCTCAGCCCTCGCACCGCACGCGGCACCGGGCCCGGCTTCTTATGAAGAAAATCCTCATGTGGACGGTGTTGATCGTCGGCACCCTGTTCATCACCAAATATGCCAACGACGTGGCTCAGGACCTCCGCCCCCACGGCGCCACCTTCCGCATGACCCGGCAGAAAGTCGTGGCCTGCGGCGGTGGCGAAATCACTCTCGCCGGCCCCGACGGACCCACCACCCTCAAAACCGACAGCACCTGGCCCGCCTGCAAGACCTTCGACTCCAACACCGCGTACGACTTCTGGCTCGCTCGCGGCGGCACCACCGGCTTCATCACCATGGAGAAGTCCCCCTGGTGGCGCACCGCCATGTAAACCTGCCCGTTCCCACCATGGCTGAACCTGCGAATATCGACCCGCGGACCAGAGCGAGAGCTAATTCTTCCGCGACTCATACACCACCGCCCGCGTCCAATACGTCCCGTTGTCCCAGTTGATGTGGTTGCCGTCCGCCGTCACCGCCCCCGTGATCCGCACCCCGCTCCACTCCGTCGTCAGATGTCCCGCCGCGTCCACGCTGCCTGTTCCCGTCGCGCCCTGCCCGTTATTCAGTTGCAGCTGGCCGCCCTTCTGCTGGATCGACGCCGCCTCCGGCAAACCCATTGGATACCAGGTCCCCGCCAGTCGCGTCCGCAGCTCCGGTGCTCCCGTCCTGCACCGCTCCCAGTACGATCCATTCGACCAGTCGATCTGGCTCCCGTCCGGCGTCAGCGTCCCCGTCACCGCCCACGCCCGCGCCTCGAGCACTTCCGGCGCCTTCGCCTCCGCTGTCACCGCGTCCCCGCGATCCGTCGCCGCCACAATGTAGTTTCCCCGGTCGGTGATCGATCCGTGCCGCGCCAGGTCGCCCTCCCCGCACCACTCCCCGAAAAACCCCACCACCTCCGCCCGGGTCGCCGGAAACTGCGCGTCAAACGCCTCCCGCACCTTCCGCCGCAGCTGCGCCTCAAACGCCGCCTCCGCCGCCGATTCCGGCCTCGCCGCCTTCGCGCCATCCGGTGGCGCGCCGCCCCACGACGAGAGGTTCACCCATGGCGCCTGCGCGATCCACGCCGAAAGCTGCGCGTTCGGGAAACGCCGCACCCACGGCACCGCCCACCCAATTTCCAGCCCCGCATACGGTGGCTTATTCACCTGCGCTACACCCGTGCGCTCCGCGACGATCGAAGGATCCTTCATCGCTGCCTCGTCAAACTGCACCAGCTTTGCGATCGCCCCATCGTGTTCCGCGTATAAATCGATCCCGTTCGCCTCACCCAGCTCCGCCATCATCACCAGCGGCCCCAGCGCGTACAGCTGGTAATGCATCGCCATCTGCCCTCGGCCCATCTCCGCCGTCAGCGACCCATCCGGCTGGATCGCATCCGCGCCCCTGCGATACGTCTGCAGGCCCCAGATGAACGCATCCTCGTCGTTATCCGCAATGCCCTCCGCTGCCAGCGCCAGCCCCGCCCAGTACACATGGTTGTTCCACGCGTCGCTGCCCGGCCTCCCGCTCGACGCGTCGAAATACTCCCGCACCCGCGCCCCCACCACCCCGAACCACCTCTGAATCTCCGCCTCCTGCGCTGCCGTCCCCACCCCGCTGTCGCGCACCTTCAGATACGCCATCGCCGTCCCGCTCAGCATCCAGTTCTGCACGTAGACGCCGTTGTTGTCCGGCATCTTCCCGTCCCACGCATCGGCCTCGGCCGCCGCCGTCAGCAGTGCGTACACGCATCGCGTGGCGTCGCGGCTCCCCTTGTAACGCCATGCGTCGGCGGCCAGCGCGGCGTACTGGCCCAGATGGGTCGGCGCCGCCGTCGCCTCCTGAAAAGCCGCCTGCATCTTCGGATCGATGATCGAATACTGCTTATCGGTGTAATAGCCGCTCATCTTCTCGAGCGTTCTCGCGAACTCGGGCGCCGCCGGACACGTGTACGGCGCATCGCTGGCCGCAATCTTTTCCCCATCCCACGGAGAACGCAGCCGCTGCGCCTGCGCTCCCGCACCCAGCGCCATCGCCGCCATCCCCGCCCCCCAAACCTGCGCGATTCGCCTCATCCCGAAATCTTATCGTGCGACAGCCAATGCCTTGGTTTTCCGCGAACCTCCTGGCAAGCGCAAAAATCCTTCCCCGCAGTGCACCACGCACTTTTCTTAAGAAATTGATTGCCAAAAATCCCCGTGACGCGGCATATTGTTCTACCACGGAGAATCGGCGATGCACATGAAAAGACTGGTCTGGCTGCTGGTGGTTTGCGCTCCTGTCCTGGCTGCGGCTCAAACGGGACCCTTTGATGGCTCTTGGACAACCAAAATGTCCTGCGAGGCGAGCACCTACATGCCCGCGTACAGCTGGACCTTTGTCAGCACCATTACCAACAGCACCTTCCACGGACAACACGGCGAGGAGGGCGGTCCCGGCTATCTCATCATCGACGGCCCCGTCAAAGACGACGGCAGCGCAAAGCTGCACGCGAAGGGCACCGTACAGCCTGGGAAAGCGGGTCTGGTCACCCAGATGAAGGGCAACAAATACGACTACAACATCGAAGCGAAGTTCACCCCGACAACGGGAACGGGCAAGCGCGACGCGGGCGCGCACGTCCTGGGCCGGGACTGCAGCTTCGACTTCACCAAACAGACCGACGCCTCCGCCGCGCCGCCTGCTTCACCTCCTCCGCAGTAAGGACAGCTTTCCTCCACGCTCGCTCTCCGCCCGCCTTTTGCTGGCTCCTCGCTGGCTTCTCGCAGGACTGCCTCGCCGGCCTCATGGAAACTTGCCCTTGACAATCCATAACCGTTTGGTTATGGTTAAAACATGCTGAGCACCGCGGACAATCTCTTCAAAGCTCTCGCCGATCCCACGCGCCGGGCCATCTTCGAACGGCTCACCCGCGACGGCAGCCTCACCGTTCACGCCTTAACGGCGCGCGCGGGCGTGTCTCAGCCCATGGTTTCCAAGCACCTCTCCGCTCTCAAGCGTGCCCGGCTGGTTCGCTGCCGCCACCAGGGGCGAGAGACGCATTACCACGCCCAGCCCGACGCGCTGGCCCCCATGATCAACTGGCTCGACCGCTATGGAGCCTTCTGGCGCGAGCGCTTCGACCGCCTCGAAGATCTCCTCGAAAGGATGGAACCATGAGCAATCCGGCAGAATGCCCCCGTACTCTCGTGGTCGAGCGCTTCTTCCCCCATCCGCCGGAAAAGCTGTGGCGCGCGCTCACCGAGAGTACGCTCCTCGCCCAATGGATGATGAACAATGACTTCGCGCCGGAGGTCGGACGCAAGTTCCAGTTTCGCCGCGACGACGCCGGGCCGAAGTGGACTGGCATCGTCGATTGCGAGGTCCTCATCGTCGATCCGCTCCGCCGCCTCTCCTATAACTGGGGCGTCGGCGGACCCGATTCCGGCATGCAATGGGTCGTGCTCTGGACCCTGACTCCCTCCGAGGGTGGCACCCACCTGCGCATGGAGCAGTCCGGCTTCACTCCCGGCCAGCAACCGAATTACAACGGCGCTCGATACGGCTGGCAGAAGATGTTCGACGGCCTCGAGCGCGTCATTGGAGAGGTGAACTGAACATGAAATCGAAAGCGATTTTTTACTGGATCACGACCATCCTCGTTGCCCTTCCCCTGAGCGGCGGCATCATGCAGCTCGCCCGCGTGCCCGGCGTGGTCGATGGCTTCGTGCGCATCCTCCACTACCCGCCCTACTTTGTCTCCATCCTCGGATTCTGGAAGGTCGCGGGAGCCATTGCCATCCTTATCCCCCGCTTTCCCCGCCTCAAGGAGTGGGCCTACGCCGGCATCTTCTTCGACTTCACCGGCGCAGCCGCATCCTGCTGGGTGGTCGGAGGCTTCAACTTCCACGTCGTCGTTCCGCTTGTCCTGGCGGCTCTCGCCGTCGCATCCTGGGCGCTGCGCCCGGCAAGCCGCAAAATTGGCGTCCTCTTTCCCAGCGAAACCCCGCAGCCCGTCCTGAACTCCAGCGCCGCGAACATTGCCTGAAAAGAAGGTGACCTGACCATGAAACCGAAAACCATCGCCTACTGGATCACGACCATCCTCGTCGCCCTTCCCATCGGCAGCGGCGGCGTGGCTCAGCTCGCGCTCCTGCAGCAGAACGTCGACGGCTTTACGCGCATCCTCCACTACCCGGCGTACTTTGTGCCTGTCCTCGGGTTTTGGAAAGTCGCCGGAGCCATTGTCCTTCTCGTCCCCGGCTTCCCGCGCCTCAAGGAATGGGCCTACGCCGGCATCTTCTTCGACCTCACCGGCGCAGCTGCTTCCTGGGTCGCGGTCGGCGGCAGTGATGCTTCCGCCTTTCACATCCTCGCCCCTCTTTTCATCGCCGCTCTTGCCGTCGCATCCTGGGCGCTGCGGCCCCCAGGCCGCACCGTCGGCATCCTCTTCCCGAACAAAAAAAGGACGGTCGCCATAAACCCGCAAGCCGCGAACATGACCTGAAGCAAAGATCACGGAAAACTCGTAGCGAACCACCGGCAGGCAGGCTCAACCAGCGCGGCGGTCCCCGCGAATCTGACAAAAAGGAGAAACCAATGCAAATCAAACTCACCACTGTCTACGTCGACGACCAGGAGAAAGCTCTGCGCTTTTACACCGATGTGCTCGGATTCGTGAAAAAGGCCGACTACAGCCAGGGCCCGTTTCGCTGGCTCACTGTCGCCTCCCCGGAAGAGCCCAACGGCGCCGAGCTGCAGCTCGCCCTCAGCGACAAGCCGGCCACCAAAGCCTTTCAGCAGGCCATGTTCCAGCAGGGCGAGCGCGCGGCCATGTTCTACACCGACGATGCCCAGGGCGACTATGAGCGCATCAGGGCCCGTGGCGCCGAGTTCACGATGCCCCCCACTGATGTGACCTACGCCACCATCGCCGTGCTCAGCGACACCTGCGGCAACCTCCTTCAGTTCTCGCAGCTGAAGCGCTGGTAGGGCGCTGCGGGTTGCAGCGGTCCAACAACGGGAGGACTCTCGATGCCTGAGAAAAAAGCCACAACGGCCCCGCGCCGCGCCGCGAAGAATGCCAGCGGCGAGGCCGGGGTCCTCGCGAAAATTGCCGCGTGGCCGGAACCCTGGCGCGCCCTGGGCGAGCGTCTCCACCTGCTCATCCTGCGCAGTGCGCCGGCCCTCCAGCCGGCCACCTGGTATGGCATGCCGGGGTACGCCAGGGACGGCAAAACCGTCTGCTTCTTCCGCGCGGACAGGAAATGGATGACCTTCGGCTTTACCCAGGAGGCGAACCTCGTCCCGGAGGAGGGCGCGCCGCACCAGCTCATTGAATGCGCCTGGTTCTTCACCGCGCTCGACCACGCGACCGAGGCCAGGCTCTCGGCCCTCGTGCGCAGGGTCGCGACCTGAGGTTGCAGGTTACGCTGTACGCATCCAGGTCAGGTCCGAGAGACTGGAACTCTGCAAAGAAAGGACAATCCCCGTGGAATCTGCCACTGCATTCATCGACGAGAACATCAACCAACCGGGAGACTGGCGCGGCAAGACCCTCGCTCATCTGCGCAAGCTCATCCACGAAGCCGACCCCGGCATCGTGGAGGAGCGGAAGTGGGTAAAACCATCGAACCCTGCCGGAGTCCCCGTCTTTTCCCATCACGGCATTGTCTGTACCGGGGAAACTCACAAGCAGGTGGTGAAGCTCACCTTTGCTCGCGGTGCTTCCCTCAAAGACCCGAAGAAGCTCTTCAATTCCAGCCTCGAAGGCAACATGCGCCGCGCCATCGACTTCCGCGAAGGCGAAAAGATCGACGAAGCCGCCTTTAAGCAACTCATCCGCGCCGCGGTGCTGGCTAACTCCCTGGCCCACGCGCAACGCGCAGTCAGGAAGAAGTAAGTCTCGCCTCAGAGACGCTTTGATAGCTCGAATCGCCGAAGCCACCGCGCCCTGTGGGTGAGACCAGTTCTAAAATGCGCTCATGCTCCACCTCTGGCTGCGCCTTGACGATCTGCGCATGGTGCAGTTCAAGGCCGGTCTCGCCGCTGTCGGCGCACTTCTGCTGCTCTGGTACTGGCTCGCCGAGGATGATCCCAAGCTCCGTCGCGGGCGCCGCGTGCGCGACGCCCTGCTGATTCTCATCGGCATCGTATCCTGTGCGTCGTGGTGGAACCTCGGCCGTTTTCATTTCGGCCCATCCTTTACGATCCACTACCACGAGTTCTATCACTATTACCTCGGCGGCAAGTACGCGCCGGAGCTCGGCTATACGCGTCTCTACGCATGCACGATCGTCGCCGAGGACGAGGACACCCATCTCGGGCCCGTGCTGGCGCAGATGAAGATCCGCGATCTGCGAACCAACCTGCTCGTCCCCGCCGCGCCGGTCCTGGCCCATCCCGAGGAGTGTAAGCAGCACTTCTCGCCG
>JASHPM010000016.1 GCA_030038115.1 Acidobacteriaceae bacterium
GGTCGGCACGTCCCATCCCAGAGCGCGGGACTTTCCGTCCGGCGTTTTCTGGCGGGCTCCGAAGAGCGCCACAGTCTCCGCGCGAAAGAGCTGCCGGCCGTCCGCGGCGCGGCCCTGTGCGAGGATGCACTGGGCGAAACGCAGCAGGTCCCTGACATTGCCGAACAATCCCGCATGTCCCGCAACGCCGCCGAGGACAAAGCAGTTCTCATCCTGGACTTCTCCCTGAATGACGCGGCCACGGAAGGTCCGGTCATCTTCCGTGGGCGGGATGGCGCGCCGAGCCTCTGCCGCCGGATGAAAACGCGTCGTTTCGAGGCCGAGCGGGGCGAAGATTTCACTGGCACAGAAAACATCGAGCGGCTTGCCGGAGAGAATCTCGATGACTTTGCCCAGCAGGATGAAACCGAAGTCGGAGTACTCGGTGCGGGTACCGGGTTTGGCTTCGAGCGGCAGGCGCAGCGTCGCACGCAGCAGCGCATCCGGGGTCGAGTGCGCGCGAAACAGCGTCTCGTAAGCAGGCAGGCCCGAGCTGTGCGCGAGCAGCATACGCAGCGTTACGCGCTCCTTGCCGCTGCCCGGCTCCATGCCGATGACAAATCCAGGAAGGATGTCCCCCACGCGCGTGTCGAGATCGAGCAGCCCGCGATCGACCAGGAGCATCGCAGCAGCGGCTGTCGCAGCCACTTTGGTCAGGCTGGCGAGATCGAAGACTGTCTCCGGCGCCATGGCCGGAGCATCGTCTGCGTAAGTGAAGCGTCCGGCCGCGTCGAGGGCAACGACCGTGTCGTTATGCAGAACGCCCCACGCAGCTCCTGGAAACGCACGCTGCCCGATGGCCTGCTCCACGACGGAGCGGACCGGGGCAAAGCGCCCGGCGGTCTTCGCTTTCGCTGGCGCAACCATCTGCGGCGGCATGGAAACAGAGTAACGCGAGGGGCGGCAGGAAGGCTGTATCGGCGGTCACGAAAGGGGTTTTTGTCCGCCGCAAAATGGAGCCTCCTCATCCATTGCGCCAGGCCGCCGATGAGTTTCTCAGGATCACTTGCTGGTAAGGGACACCCTGTGAGGCAACAAGAGGAGGATCGAAGGCGGGAGCATCGGTTTCTGTGCGGCGGGAAGGCAGAGGTGCGCAGCCTCGTTTCGGGGCTTTGCGCGCGCGGCAGGATTGCGAATCTGAGCCTGGGCGGCTGCCGGATGCAGCTGGGTGAAGGTCATTGCTTCCGCAAAGACGAAGAGGTGGAGATGACATTCTGTGTCCGGCAGATGCCGCTGCGCGTCCAGGGCGTGGTTCGGCAGGCAAATCCCGGTCAGGCCCTCGGTATCGCGTTCACGTTGCTGACCGAGCGCGGCAAGCGGCAATTACGGGAGCTGATCCTGGAGCTCGCCAGCCTCCGGAGAGTTCAGATCGAGTCCATGGGGGACGCACAAAACTAGCCGCGCGGGTTTCGATCCGGGCTGGCCCTTCTCGCCGAAACCGCCGCGATACAGCGGCTGTCTTTCCGGCATATCATGGTGGGCACGCTCGCAGATTCCCCGGCAGGAGTGCGTCCATGATCCGCTCCCGTTTCTTCCCGCTCGCAGGCTGTGCGGCCCTGGCAGTGATTCCCACATGGATCCTGCTGGCGCAGTCGGGTGCGCCGGCCGCTGTGCAGTCCCCTGCGCAAAGCCCCAATGACCAACCAGCCATCTTCCGCACCAACGCCAATCTGGTTCTGGTCGACGTTGTGGTCACCGACAAGGGAACCGCAGTGCAGGGGCTGAAGGCATCGGATTTCCGCGTATCCGAGGACGGGAGCGAGCAGACCATCTCCACGTTTGAAGAACACCGCGCGACCGACGCGGTGGAAGCGTCCAGGGTGGAAACACTGCCGCCGCACACGTACAGCGATGCGCCGCGCTATGCCGTCACCAGCGCCGCCAATGTGTTGCTGCTCGACGCGCTGAACACCCCGCTTTCCGATCAGGTCTATGTGCGCCGCCGGATGCTCGAGTATCTGCGCACCATTCCTCCGGGAACGCGCATTGCGGTTTTTACGCTGGCATCGCATCTGCGCATGGTCGAGGGGTTCACCACGGACTCCAGCACGATTGAGAAGGCCCTGACTGAAGCGCGAGGGCATCCGGAAAAGTCGCCGGTCATGGATCCCCTCTACGATCAGCAGATGGCGGGCATGGGGCTTCTGGCGGACAGCGGAGGCGCAAACGCTCAGGCGGTGGAGGCGATGAATCAGTTTGCGGCCGAAGAAGGGGCCTTCGAGCTCGACCTGCGGCTCAACATCACCATCGACGCGATGGATCAGCTGGCGCGCTACCTGAGCACCGTTCCCGGCCGCAAGAATCTGATCTGGTACACGGGCGCAGTTCCCATCAACGTTGCGCCGGATATTACTCAGGAAGATCCCAGCGCCTCGCAGCGCGATTACGCCGCGCGCCTGCAAAAGCTGGCAGAACTCATGGCGCTGGCGCGGGTCGCCGTGTAT
This sequence comes from Acidobacteriaceae bacterium, assembly GCA_030038115.1. Lineage (GTDB taxonomy): Bacteria > Acidobacteriota > Terriglobia > Terriglobales > Acidobacteriaceae > Palsa-343. Next base: position 2,484 of record JASHPM010000016.1, read on the forward strand.
CCGGTCGATGCGCGCGGCCTGCTCAACGTGCCCAGCACCGAGGCCGAGAACAACCAGATGAACCCAGGGATTCTGACGCTGACACCCTCCAGCAGGCCCGTGGCCGTGACCATCCCCACCACTTCCGAGGTGGTTGACCAGAGCAACATGCAGTTTCTCACCTCGAACTTCACCGAGCACTCCACCATGGATCAGATTGCCAACGAAACCGGAGGCAAGGCGTTCTACAACACGAATGCCGTCGGCGAAGCGGTCGTCCGGTCCATCACGAATGGGGCCAATTACTACACCATCGGCTATGTTCCCGCGAACAGGAACTACAACGGCGCTTATCGCAGGATTGAGATTCAGCTGCCCGAAGGCCACGCCGAGCTGGAATACCGGCGCGGCTACTACGCCGACGATCCGGCGCAAACCGCGAAACTGATGCCGGGAAGACTGACACCGCTGATTGCCGCCATGCAGCATGGCGTGTTGCCGGAGTCGCAGGTGTTGTTCCGGGTGCGCGTGGCGCCGGCCAGCGATCCGTCGGTAAAGGGCGAGAAGATCTCCCCGGAGCCGGCAGGCGAGCTGGTGCACGCTCTCAAGCCGCCGCTCCAGCGCTATGTTGCCGACTTCACCATTGACCCGGGCGGGTTCGAATCGAAAACATTGCCGGACGGACGGGTGCACCGCGAAATGGAACTGACCCAGGTGGCCTACGATCCGGAGGGCATCCGCATGAACTACACCGATGGCGCATTCGCCATCAACACGCCGCCGGGCCAGGCCGCTCAGGGAATCCATATGCACCAGGAAATCGATCTGCCGGCCGGCCAGGTTTTCCTGCGCGTCGGCGTGCACGACATGATCAGCGGCCGCATAGGAACCGTGGAGATTCCGCTGCAGGTGACGAAAAACTGACGGGGTTTCGGGAGAGGCTGGCATACCGCAATCTCCCTCTCGAGCGGCGGCCGGAATCGCTGCTCCTTTTTGCCGCCTGCCACATCTATACTGAAGCTCCTGAACGCTGTCCCCAGGCAGCCCACCCATGCCGATCGCACTCGACTTCTTCGTTAAATACGGTTATTGGGTCGTCTTTCTCTGGATACTCACGGAGCAGCTGGGGATTCCGATTCCCAGTACGCCGCTGCTGCTGACTGCGGGAACGCTGACGGCGACGCATCAGCTCCGTTTGCCATTCGTCCTGGTATCGGCGCTCGCCGCCAGCCTGATTGCGGACAGCACCTGGTACGTTTTCGGCAAGCGCTACGGGTCCGCGGTCGTGCGGCTCATGTGCAGGCTCAGCCTTGAGAGCACCGCGTGCGTCCGCAAAACCGAAGGCTATTTCACAAGGAGCGGAGCGACCGCGCTGCTGGTTGCGAAGTTCGTTCCCGGGCTGGGCTCGGTGGCTGCTCCCATTGCGGGGCAAATTGGCATGGGATACGGAAAATTTGTGCTGTGTGACGCCGGCGGTGTGCTGCTCTGGGTCACCGCTGTAACGGTGGGCGGCCGTTTCTTCGGCGATTTCCTCAAGCGCAACCCGCACGCGCTTTCCTGGACCGCGCATTTCTTCGGTGCCATCTTTGCCCTGCTGTTCATCGGATTTCTGGTGTGGAGGATGCTGCAGCGGCGCGCGTTCCTGCGCTCGGTGCGTATGGCACGACTGGAACCGGACGAATTGAAGCGCATGATGGACGACGGGCAGCCCCTGTTCATCGTCGATCTGCGCCATCCCCTCGACTACCTGCCCGATCCGCGCACCATCCCCGGTGCGCTGACCATGACGCCGGACAAGCTGGTGGAGCAGAGCGACCGCATCCCGCGCAATGAGGAAATCGTCCTGTTCTGCACCTGTCCCAGCGAGGCCACGGCGGCGAGGATGGCGATGCGTCTGCGCGGTATGGGCATCCATCGCGTGCGTCCGCTGCGGGGTGGTTTCGACGAGTGGAAGAAGCTGGGCTATCCGCTGGTGGATATCGCTGCCTCGGCGGCGGCGTAGCGATTCAGAGCGCCCGCGGCACTCAAAGCGTGCGCAGCAGGGCGCAGGCGCGTTCCAGGTCCTCGTCGCGCTTGGCAAAACAGAAGCGGATCAGGTTTTCCCCCCGGCCCGCGGCAAAGAACGCCGTGCCAGCTACCGCTGCCACGCCGGTGTCGCGCAGCAGAGCGCGCGCCTTCTCGCGGGCGGTTGCTCCCGGCAGATTTGTAACATCGGCCAGCACATAATAAGCGCCCTGTGGAATCGAAGGGGTGAGCCCGACGTCGGCCAAGGCTGCGCAAAGCAGGTCGCGCTTTGCCTGGTACTCCGTGGACAAACCGGCATAGAAGGAGTCAGGGAGCTCGATCAGGCCCGCGGCCGCACCGTGCTGGAACGGCGACGGCGCGCAAACGTAAACGAGGTCATGAAAATAACTGATGGCTCCCAGCCAGCGGCGGTCCGCGATCAGATAGCCGACGCGCCAGCCCGTAATGCTGAATGTCTTCGACAATCCCAGGATGGAGATGGTGCGCTCGGCCATCCCCGGCAGAGTCGCCAGGCTGATGTGCCGCGCGCCGTCGAAGACGAAGTACTCGTAAATCTCATCGGTGATGACGAAGAGGTCGTTCTCGAGGGCCAGCGCTGCGACGGCTTCGAGTTCCGCGAGCGCGAAGACCTTGCCGCAGGGGTTCGAGGGCGAATTGACGACGATGCCGCGCGTGCGCGGAGTAACAGCCGCGCGCAGAGCATCGAGGTCCATCGTCCAGTGGGGCGGGGCCAGCGAAACCGAGGTTGCCTGGACGCGCAGGGCACGCAGCGTATTCAGGTGATAGCCGTAGAACGGCTCGAACAGAATGACCTCGTCGCCGGGATCGAAGAGGGCCATGCACGCGGCTAGGAATCCCGCTGTCGCGCCGGAGGTGACCAGGATTTCCGCGTCCGGGTCGGCGGACATGCCGTTGTGCCGCGCGAGCTTGCCGGCGATGGCCTGGCGCAGCGGCGCGATGCCGTCGAGGCGGGTGTAGATGTTGAGCCCCTGCGCGATGGCTTCCACGGCTCGGGCGGCGACCGGCGCGGGAACCTCGGTGTCGCAAACCCCCTGCGCCAGGTTGACCCCGCCAACGCGGTCGCACTCGAGGGTCATGGCGCGAATCTCCGACTGCACCAGGCCAGGCGAAATTTCGCTCAGGCGCAATTTGTCCGCAATAGCCCGCATTCGTTCATCTTTACCACAGAGCTACCGCAGTTCGCATTTTCCCCTTCGCTCCGCGGCGTGCTGGGCTTTAAGGGATTATGCGACCAGTTCCGGCGTGGACAACATGAAGGCCAGCCTGTCCGGACGCGAGTCCCTGGACTACGCTGCCGAACCTGGACGCGATCTCCTGAAAACCGATGTCTTCGATGGTAGAAAATCCGTGCGAGCGAAGAAACGCTCGCATGCCAGCCGACTCGAAACGGCTGGCCCAGCGTTCATCCATTTTCTCCAGCTCTTCGGTACGCTTCGTTACTAATTCCCTCATCTCTTCGGAGAATGCCTGCGGGGGTTCCATGTAGTCGAACACCACCTCCGAGTTCTGGATTGACGCCACGTAATCCAGAGTGCGGCCGACAGCGTCCTGGGTCAGATAGGGCACGACCCCGAGCCAGGTGAAAAACGCGGGCGCGTTCTGCTGAAAGCCCGCGGCGACGAGTTTCTCTCCCACATTGTCCCGCTCGAAATCGACGGGCACGAATATAAGCCATGGCGGAACTGCGATTTGAGCTTCCGCCAGGCGCTCGCGTTTCCATGCCTGGGTTGCGGGGTAATCCACCTCATAGATTCGGATCTCCAGTGCGCCGTGGGGATTCCGCAAAGCGAATGTGTCGAGTCCGGCGCCAAGGATGACGATCTGCCGAATCCCTCTTTCGACGGCTCCTGACAAAGCATCTTCCGCAATCCGGCTTCGCGCGGCGGTGAACAGACGTCCGATGCTGGCCAGGGGGTGGGCGTTGGCGAATTGAAGGATGTCCTTTTCGTCTTCATGCAGAATCTTCAGGGCAAATGGGTCATCGAGGATTGAGCCATGATCGAGCAGCTGATGAGCAGTTCGTTGCCGGGCGATCATCAGGGCTGTGCGGCTGGGTTCATTTGGCTTCATGTTCGAGGTCTCCGTTCTCGTTAATAGCGGATCCCAGGAGTTGTCGTGTGCGCGACTTGTCGCGCCGCTCGGCGGCGGATCTCATCCGTTGGCGTTGTGGGCACTGCGGGTCTGTGAGACCAGTTCTAGTGGCGGAAATGGCGAATGCCGGTGAAGATCATGGCGAGGCCGAGGCGATCGGCGGCGGCGATTACGTCCTGGTCGCGCACCGAACCGCCCGGCTGGATCACCGCTGTGGCCCCGGCCTGCGCCACCACTTCCAGTCCGTCGGGGAAGGGAAAGAATGCGTCCGACGCAGCGACGCATCCCTCCAGGGGCAGCACCGCTTTCATGGCGCCGAAGCGCGCGGCGTCGACACGGCTCATCTGGCCGGCGCCCACCCCGATGGTCTGCCCATTGCGCGCATACACGATGGCGTTGGACTTGACGTGCTTGACCACCTTCCAGGCAAAGAGCAGGGAATTGAGTTCGTCCTCGGTCGGAGCGCGCTGCGTGGCCACTTTCAGATCGGCGACAGAAAGCACGGGATTGTCGGCGTCCTGCAGCAGCAAACCGCCGGAAACCTGGTGAAGGACGCGTGCGTCGTTCGCGGGCCGCACCACGACGAGGCGCAGGTTCTTCTTCGACCCCAAACGCACCAGAGCATCCTCGTTGAAACCGGGCGCAGCGATCGCCTCCACAAACAACGTCGCCATTTCCTCCGCGGTATCGCCGTTCACCTCGCGATTGAGGCCGACGACGCTGCCGTATGCGGAGACCGGATCGGCGATCAGCGCCTTGCGGTACGCCTCCAGCAGGTTTCCGCCGGTAGCCACGCCGCAGGGATTAGTGTGCTTGATGATGGCGACCGCCGGTTCCTCGAATTCCTGCACCAGATCCCAGCAGGCGTCGAGATCGACGAGGTTGTTGTAACTCAGCTCCTTGCCCTGCAGCTGGTGCGCCGCGGCAACGCCCGTGCCGGAGCCGTCGCGGTACAGCGCCGCGTGCTGGTGAGGATTCTCTCCATAGCGCAAAGTCTGTGCAAGGGGATAAGAGATGCCCAGGGTCTGCGGAAATTCATCGTTAAAGCGCAGAGGCTGACCGGCCATCGAGGGCTCCATGCGCTGGAGCGCATTGGCAATGGCCGTGTCGTAGGTTCCTGTGGCCGAGAAGGCTCGCTGCGCCAGGCGCCAGCGTGTCTCGCGGCTCAGCGTGCCGCGATTCAGATCCATCTCATCGGCCAGCCCGCCGTAGTCCGCGGGCGAGGTCACGACGGCCACGTCTTCGAAGTTTTTGGCGGCCGAGCGCACCATGGCCGGACCGCCGATATCGATGTTCTCGATGATCTCAGCGAAGCTTGCGTCCGGATTGGCCGCGGTCTTCTCGAAGGCGTAGAGATTGACGACGACCATGTCGATGGCCTCAATGCCGTGCGCCGCCGCCTGCTCGCGATGTTGCTGATTGCCGCGCATGTACAGGATGCCGCCATGCACTTTGGGGTGCAGGGTCTTCACGCGCCCATCGAACATCTCGGGAAATCCGGTGAGGTCGGCGACCTCGCGCACCTCCAGGCCGGCCTCACGCAGCGTCTTCGCCGTGCCTCCGGTGGAAATCAGCTCGACTCCATGGCGCGCGAGTCTGTGCGCAAAATCCACGACGCCTGTTTTATCCGTCACGCTCAGCAGCGCGCGGCCGACCTTTTTATCACCGCTCAAAATGATGGCTCCGGAAAGAGCATTGTAAACGCTGCCGGTCGAGCGCGTTGTTGCGCAGCCGCTACAATTCCTTCCATGCCGGAACGAAATGGGTGGTGGAATGCGCTGATCGGGTTGTTGCTGATCTACGGGACCGCGCGCGTGCTGCAGATTTTCCCGACGCGGATTCCGGCGCTGCTGATCGTTGTGCTGCACGTGCTTCCGCCGGCTCTGTTTGCCGTCATCCACGGCGCACGCGCGTACGGAAGGCGCGGGATTCTGATCTTTATGGCGTTGGGGCTCGGGGTGGCCAGTTTTTTTGAGAGTCTCAGTCTGCGCACCAGCTTTCCCTTCGGCCACTACTACTTCACGGGAGTGATGGGGCCGAAGATTATGCAGCTGCCGATTCTGCTGGCGCTGGCGTGGGTGGGCGTGGGGTATCTGGCATGGGTGGTGGCGTCGCTGATCGTCAGCGCACCGGCAGGCTCGCGCGCAGGATTGTTTCTGGCGCCCTTTGTCGCGGCGGTTGCCATGTCGGCCTGGGATCTGGCCATGGATCCGATGTGGGCCAACATTGATCACGCCTGGGTGTGGCAGCAGGGCGGTGGCTATTTCGGCGTGCCCTTCGGCAATTACTTCGGCTGGCTGCTCACGGCATGGGTTTTCTACCAGGCATTCGCTTGGTGGTTGCGCGGGAGAGAACCACGATCTGTCCGCGAGTGGAATCGCCTGGCGGTGCTGATGTATGGCATGGTGGCGGCGGGCAATCTGCTGCTCGCGATTCCCTCGGCGATCCCGCCCGGTTTTCCGGCGACGATCACCGACGCAGCCGGCCGGCGCTGGCTGACTTCGGACATCGTGGGCATCTGTGGCCTCATCTCGGTTTTCCTGATGGCGCCGTTGGCGCTGGTGGCCTGGGCGCGCACAGAACGGCAGACAGCCGGCAACGCACGACGGCAATCGCCCATCGAAGACCAGGTGAACGTGGGATGAATGCCAGGAAAATGAATTGGTTTGTCAGCGCGCGGCGGGAACGATAGGGTAGCAGTATGGACGCTGAAGAGAGCGCAGGCCGCCGCATCACCTCGCAGCCGGAGATTCTGCCGCCTGGCGCCTTCCCCGAACCTTCGCAGGAGCCCCCGCAACCGCGCGGCTGGTATCCGCCGCCGCAGCCTGTGCCGCGGCCGCGCCGCCACTGGGCCCATGCGCCGGCGACCTACACGCTGGTGGGTGTGAATGGCGCCGTGTTCCTGCTCACCATGGTTCTCAGCAAATCGCTGACGGGTCCCACCTTCGAGGATCCGATTTCCTTTGGGCTGCTCTGCAACGGCTACTTCGTGGTGGGAATGGGGCAATGGTGGCGGCTGCTCACCTCCATCTTCGTGCACTTCGGCTGGATTCACATCGCGACGAATATGTGGTGCCTCTGGAATCTCGGGCTGCTGGGTGAGCCGCTGCTGGGCGAGTTCGGCATCGTCGCCGCTTATGTGTTGACGGGAGTCGCCGGAAATCTGCTCAGCGTGGCCTTTAACCAGCAGCCTCCGGCGCCTGTCGGTTCCGGGGTTCTGAGCGCAGGAGCTTCGGGCGCGGTTTTCGGCCTGGCCGGGGTCCTGCTGATGCTGCTGCGTTCGCCGCTGCTGCCCATCCCGCAGGTGGAATTGAAGAAGCTGCGGCGCAGCGTGTGGTATTTCGCGCTGCTGAACTTCGTCATCGACGCGGGTTTGTGGGTCGCGCACACGCGGATCCAGGTGGACAACATGGCGCACCTGGGCGGCTTCCTCAGCGGGCTGGCCTTCGGAATGCCGCTGGTGCCGCGCATTGGGGCGCCCCGTGCCAGGTTCGTGCGGAGGCGAGCCTTCGCGGTCGGCGTGATGACCTTCCTGCTGTTGCTGATTGCCTGGGGACTGCGTTCCTACTATGCGTCGGCGACGCGATGAGGCTCTCCCGCGGCTTCAGACTACCCATCCGAAGCTGGCTTGCGGAAATGCAGAGCCGGGAAACCGGATCGATTATCGAGTCGCTGTGGCGGCGAACTTCTTGACCATCGCCAAAAGCAGCTTGCGGTCGCTGTCGTTGAGATTCGTGGAATAGCGCCGGATCTGGGTGAGGAAGCGCAGCTCGTCGTCGGAAAGCTTTTGCGACTGGAGCTGGCGTCCCAGCGTGTCCTCAGCGAACAGCTGAGCGAGCGGAAGTTCGAGGGCCCCGGCGATTTTGGCAAGTGTGTCCAGCGAAGGAACCGTATGCCCGTTCTCAACTCTCGATAAATAGCAGCGGAGAAGCCCGGTGCGCTTCTCGATATCCCCCTGGGATAAGCCCTTTTGCAGGCGGTATCCTCGAATGGTTGTTCCAATTTTCATAGTGTTGGCCTTATAGACCGCACTTTCCCCTGTTTGCAGCAAGGCAGGAATCTAAAGAATATTGCCTGCATAGTTAACACGTTCCGAGATTGACAAGCAAGAAGTATTTTCTCGACTTTGGTAACCTGCGGAGGAACCAAAG
>JASHPM010000170.1 GCA_030038115.1 Acidobacteriaceae bacterium
TTTCTAAACAATCCCTGGCAACTGGCGTTCTTCTGGTGTCTCGCAGGGCTTTTCTGGTTTCAGTATGCCGCCCGTCCAAGCAGGCGAGCAATGGCGATGAGTTTTAGCATCGTCCTCGCGCTCCTGCCCATTGTGGTCGTATTCCATCTATTTCTGCCTGGGTGGCAAACCGGTCTGGGCAACAGGCTGGGGCTCGCCAAGACGGCGTGGCTCACCGCCGCCCTGCTCTGGGCGTTCTACCTTTGGCACAGCCGCAGGCACAGGATACGCACGCCGTGAACGGCAAGGCGCGTACTTCGAAGACAAATGGAAGAGGGAGCCCCGGCAACTTCCTGGGCGGTGAGCGCGGATGCGCCGGGGGAGCCGTTGGAGGATGCGACGCCTGGAAATTGTTATTACTGGGCTGCCGGGGCCGCTTTCTTGTGCTCCGTGAAGGTGTGGGCCTGATGGCAGCTGACGCACGTTTTGCCTTTCATGAAGGGATCCGACTTCAGTTGTGCCACCTGATCGGCGTGACAGGTGTCGCATGCGCTTAAGGCCGGCGCGCCCGCGAAATCCTTAGCTGTTGTCTCGCCATGGCACACGGTGCAGTCGACACCGTTGGCGCCATGGGGGCTGGCTTTCCATTGGTCATAGATCGCCTTATGGCAGGTGGCACAGGTATCCCCGGCTGGAATCAGCCGATGGAACACATGCGTGGCCTGATCCTGCTGAGCAATGGCGGGTTGGACGGCAACAGCCGAAAAGAGAAAAAGGAGCAGGGCGGAACCGAACATACACGCGTGGAAACGAGTCACGGAAAAGTCCTCCACAGTACTACGCCCCAGTATCAAACCGGCGATGGCGGCGGATCAGTGATACGGATCACGTCTGACGGAAATGCGGTTGTCGCGCTGGCCGCGAGGCGCCGGGTGGGAAGCTGCGCCCAGTCAAGCCAACACCGGGCTTGCATGGGGCACCCGTTCAGCCGGGGCACGAGCGGGGGGGCGGCTACTCGGAAAAGGCGTGGAGGCGGGCAGGCGGGTTGTCGGTGGCGAGCTGGTGGCCGCAGTACCGCTTCTGACAGTCAAAGATTCGGGTTGTGCCGTTTCCCAAAACGGGCCGAGAAGCAACTTCGGAGTGGGAGCAAGGCGATTTTTCCTGGACGGGCGGACGCCGGAACGCCCACGCTGCTTGCTGTGGGGTGAACCTGGCAGGTGCAAAGAGGAGGCGGGCGGTGTTGAGGTGGGGTGGGGGCAGCTACTCGGAAAAGGCGTGGAGGCGAGCAGGCGGGTTGTCGGTGGCGAGCTGGTGGCCGCAGTAGACGCAGTAGAGGTCGGTGATGCGCGCGGTGCGATGGCAGTTGCCGCAACAAGGCGCGACCTGGTAAGCGCACTGCGGGCAGAAATGGTAATCACTCTCGATGCGGGCATTGCAGGCCGGGCAAAGGGAAAGCACGGGGAGGCGCAGCAGGAAATACAAAACCGCGCCAATGCCGCTGGGGATGACGACGCAGACGATCATCCAGAGGGGAACGCTCATTCCGCGGCGCGGTGAGTCGCGGCTGATGTAGCCGATCATGAGCACGTACAGAGCGGCGAGGGCGCCGATGCTGATGTTGAAGTAAAAGCGGAACCAGAAGGGCAAATTGGGCGGGTGCTGGCGATGGTGGACCACGACCACCCACATGACGTACTCCATGAGAGCGAAGGCCAGAACCGCGCCGAGGATCGACCAGAAAGGAATGAGCCGCAGCTCACCGGAGAATCCGTCGGGATGCAAGTCCACGCGCTGCGGAGTGTTCTTGTTGGTCATCGAAAGGAATCCCGAGAGCTATCGCTGATCGCCGTGCGCGCTGCGCTCTCTCCACGTCAACAGCAGGACGGCAATGACGGCGGAGAGCAACACGAGGGAGAGCGTGAGAACCATCACCGGCATGCCAAAGAAGTGCTCGCCCTGAGTGAGGTCGTTGGCGACGCTCCACAGCACCGGGGTGAACAGGACGACCAGTGCCGCCACGGCCAGCAAAGCGATGCCCGCATGGCGGCGCTTGCGCGTCCGCTGCGCCTGAAGTTCAAAAGCAGCTTCCATCACGGAGCGCCGTGTACGGAGCACGACTTCGGGAATCGGGTGACCGGTGACATTCCGGTGGGGATGGAAGACATGGCTGCTCACAGAGCCTCCATGCGTGCAGAAGTGGCGGTGACGGAGCGAGTCGCGGAGCGGACGCGAGGCTTGAGCGCGGCAAGACCGCGATAGAGACGGGACTTGACGGTGGAAAGCGGAGCACGCGTGACCCGGGCAATCTCCTCGAGCGACATTTCCTCGTGGAAGCGCAGCACCAGCACCTCGCGATGGAGCGGATCGAGGGTGAGCAGCGCGTCGGCGACCAGCTGGCCGCTTTCCAGAGTGGCGAGATGGTCGAAGGGGGTTTTTTCGTGGCTGGGAACTTCGAAGGGCCGCTCTTCGTCGCCGGATTCGCACATTTCCTCGAGGCTGGCCATGGAGCGGCGGCGGCGCAGATCGATGACGAGGTTCCTGGCGATGGTGAACAGCCAGGTATCGAAGCGGGAATGGCCGTTGAACTGCGCGCCGCGCATCAGGACGCGCATCCAGGTTTCCTGGAAGAGGTCCTCGGCGAGTTCGCGATTGCCGGTGAGGTAGAGCAGATAGCGCAGGAGGCGATGCTGGTATTCGAGAATGAGCCGATCGAGGAGTTGCGGGTCATGCCGCTTGAGGCCTTCGGCGACGCGGGTGTTCTCGCACTGGACCTGATCCGCAAGCTGTAGCGCTGCTGCACTCATGTCACTTGGACAGACGCGGGACGCGCCGCGAAAGACTCCGCGAATTACGGGTTTTTCGAGTTTTTGCGTTACATCCATGCGCGTGCCCCGCCTGTTTGCGATCCGGGGATGAACCGGCGCACAGCAGGCACCTGTAAACCCTCCATTATCAGTCCGATTTGCGGGGTTCGCAAGGATAAACTGGACAGGATGGAAACGATTTATGGCCTGCACCCGGTGGAGGAGGCGCTACGCGCGGGAATACGGCGGCTGGACCATGTTTGCGTGGCTGAGGAGCGGCTGAACCATGGGGACGCGCGGCGGCTGGCCGAAATTATGGCATTGTGCCGTGCGGCAAAGGTTCCGGTGCGGAAGGAGCCGCGGGAGGCGCTGACCCGGATGGCGGGGACGGCGGCGCATCAGGGAGTGGTGGGGGTGGCGCGGGAACGGGAGTTCCTGGGGGCGGAGGATTTGCTGGAGGGCCCCGAGCCGCGGCTGGTTCTGGCGCTGGATGGGGTGGAGGACCCACAGAACCTGGGGGCTCTGCTGCGGACGGCCGAGGCTGCCGGCGTGGATGGAGTAGTGCTGACGGAGCGGCGGTCGGCCCCGCTGAGCCCGGCGGCGCTGAAAGCTTCAGCGGGGGCGGCGGAGCATCTGCGCCTGGCGCGCGTGGTGAATCTGGTGCGGGCGCTGGAGATGCTGAAGGAGCGCAACCTGTGGTGCGTGGGCCTGGACGAGCGGGGAACGATGGATTACGACCGCTACGACTTCCGGTCCAATACGGTAATTGTGCTGGGACGCGAGGCAGCGGGACTGCACGAGCTGGTGCGGCGGACCTGCGATCATCTGCTGCGCATTCCGATGGCGGGAAAGGTGGAGTCGCTGAACGTCTCGGCGGCGGGGGCGGTGGTGTTGTTTGAGGCAGCGCGGCAGCGGCGAGCGAGACCGGATGCGAGTGGAGAGCGGCCATTGAAACCGCAAAAGGGCCTGGGTTCATGAAGTTTTGGATTTTGGCGGCGGCGGTGGCCGGCGGCTCGTTGTCATTTGCCCAGCAGACAGAAAAGCCGCAGGTGGTGTTCTCGGGGCAGCCGCAAGCGGCGGATCAAAAGGCGCCGGCAGCGCCGGGCCAGGCTGCGGCGGTGACGGATGCGGAGCGGACGGCGGTCGTTATTACGGCGTGGGATCTGGATGTGCATCTGAATGCACGGCAACAGTCGATGGAGGCGCGGGCCGAGGTGACGCTGCGGAATGGCGGCGCTGCTCCGCTCGGCAGGATTGCGTTGCAGCTCTCGTCGACGCTGAACTTCGAGATGATCGGGTTGCGCGGGAAGAAGATCGGGTTTGAGCAAAACACGATCGCGAGCGACGCCGATCATACCGGGCAGCTGCACGAGGCGGTGATTCCGCTGGCGGAACCGCTGGCGCCGCAGGCTTCTTTAAGGCTGGAAGTGGATTATGGGGGGACGATTCCGCTGAGCGCACAGCGGCTGACGGCGATTGGCGCGCCCGATGCCACCGCGGAGGCCTCGGACTGGGACCGCATTTCAGAGGATTTTACCGGCGTGCGCGGGTTCGGGAATGTGGTGTGGTATCCGGTGAGCTCCGTGCCGGTGGCGCTGGGCGATGGGGCGAAATTCTTCACGGAAATCGGGCGACAGAAGCTGCTGGATCAGGACGCGACGGCGAGCCTGCGCGTGACGGATGAGTTTTTCGCGGAGCCGCCGAATGCGGCGATTCTGGACGGACATTTTGTGACGCTGGACAAGCCGGCAGCGATGCCGACTGCGTCGTTTCCTGGGGTGATCACGTGCTCGATGCCGGCCACGCGGCTCGGATTCGAAGCGCCATCGTTGTTCCTGGCTCGCCGCGTGGAGACGGACGGCAATGGGCTGCGGGTGCTGGCGCTGGATGCCGATGCGGCGAGCGCGGAGAGATATGTAGCCGCCGCGGCACTGGTGCAGCCGCTGGTGCGGACGTGGCTGGGAGCGAAGACGGGGGCGCGCTTCACGATTCTGGATTTGCCGGAGGCGGATGATGCGCCCGCGGAGACAGGCGGGGTTCTGGCAGCGCCCTTGTCCAGCGACGACTCGGCTCATCTGGCTCCGGTGGTGGTACATGCGCTGGCTCACGGCGCATTTTCATCGCCGCGCGCCTGGCTGAACGAAGGCGTGGCGAGCTTCGTGAGCACGCTGTGGATCGAGGCGAATCAGGGGCGGACGGCGGCGGTGGAAAACATGAACGCCGGGCGGCCGGCGCTGGCGGTTGCGGAACCCGCGACGCCGGGCGAGAGCTCCGGAGAGGATTTGCTGCATGCGGCCAACGCCGTCTATTACCGCACGAAAGCGACCTACGTGCTGTGGATGCTGCGCGAGGCTGCGGGCGAAAAGGCTTTGCAGAATGCGCTGCAGGCATACGATCCCGCGCAGGACACGAAGCCGGAGTACTTTGAGCAGCTGCTGGAGCGGTCCTGCGGGAGGGATCTGAAATGGTTTTTCGACAGCTGGGTCTATAACGACCGCGGACTGCCGGATCTTGCGATTGCGGGTGTTTATCCGAGCCGCGAGGTGCGGGAGCAGGTGCTGGTTGCCGTGGAAATCGCCAACGACGGATATGCGGAGGCCGAAGTGCCGTTGACGGTGAAGGGCGCGGATGGATCGGTAACGGAGCGAGTGCGCATTCCCGCGCACGGCCGCATCACGCATCGGATTACGTTTCGAGAAACTCCGGTGGAAGTGGATTTGAATGACGGGACGGTGCCTGAGGTGGAGGACAGCATCCACCGGAAGATTCTGAGTGGACCGTGAGCGGAACTACTGAATGACGGGCTGGGCCGGGGTTCCGGTGATTTTCACACGACCGCGGCGGGTCTCGAGAGTGAGGTTGAGACTGCGATCGAACCCGATGCTGCCGCGGAGGGCATTGGTTCTGACGCCGCTGGAGATGCCGCCGCCGGTGAGCGTCAGCGCACCATTGGCGATGGCGCCCCTGGCCGTCCAGCGATCGAAATGGTCGAGGGGAGAATTGCCTGCACTGGCGGGCGCGAGCAGGGAGCCGTTTTGCCAGATGAAGGAGAAGTCGCCGGTCGCGGAGGATGCCAGATCTTCGGTGCGATAACCGCTCATGGTGAGGCGGGCTTCGCTGTTGACCGTACCTGAGCCCCATTGTTCGCCGAAGATTTCCGCAACGGCAGAGGCCTTTGCGGCGGCGGCGCGAATGTCGAGGGTCCAGTGGGGCGCGCCATCCTGGATGGCCATCGATCCGCTGGCGCGCAGGGTCCCGTCCAGGGCCGACGCATCCAGCGAGGACAGGGTCATCTTGTTTCCCTGGACAGCGACGGAGGCGGTGACACCGCGCAGCGGGAAGGGTCCCAGATGAAGCAGGCCGGCGGTGATCTGGCCGCGCAGGGAGGGCCAGGATGGGGTGGTCCCCGCGCCCAAAGCGCTGGTGAGCAACTGGCCGAGGAATCCGCTGGACTTGCCGCCGAGAGCAACCTCGATGGTGGCTGCATCCAGGGATTGCGCCGCCAGCGTAAAGGACGCAGGGCAGGCAGGCGGCTGGCTGCACAGGGTTGGGAACTGAACGGATCCATCGAGTGCCATGCCCTGGTAGTGGAGAGCCGCGTTCTGCCAGGCAATCTCGCTCGGCGTGAGACTGATTTCGGCCGATTCCACCGCGACGGGGGCGGGCAGGAAGGCGGGCCTGAGTTCCGCCGCTTCGACTTTGAGCGTCCCCGTGGTTCCGATTCCGGAACTCGCGCCGGAGAGTGGCCGGATCCAGTTGCCGGTTGTGACGATGTTCAGCGTGGCGCGCCCCTTCGGCGCGACGATGGCCGCGGCGTTTTCCAGCAGTCCGAAGTTCGCGGCTGTGGGCACAAGCCTGGCCAGGGTCGCCTGGCCAGCGAGATGCAGCTCGAAGCCGGTGCGGGAAAAGCGCGCATCGGCGACCAGGGGCTCAGGTAAGCCCATGGGGATGGGAAGATCCTGAAGCACCAGCGCACGCTGCGCCGGGACGGCCGGAAGTGCGGGGGGTGGTTTTCGCAGCTGGTGACGCAGGGAAGGCACAGTGGATTTTGCCGTGACAGGCGCGGGCTGAGGCCCCTGGGCCAAAAAATGCATGGGCGGCAGGGTCAGCGTTCCGCCGGTATAGCGCAGGGAGACGCCGGTTGCGATGGCATCCCCGGAAAACGCAGACTGGGGACCGGTGACGAGGCGAAAGCTGCCGTTGATTGTGCCTGTAGTTGTTACATTCTGAGCCCGAGGGCGCATGAGTCCAAGAATCTGGACGGGAAAGGACGCAGGAGTCTGGTTGATCTCCAGCTGGAGGTCGGCCACAGGCGAGGCAAAGCCCTGGACACTGCCGGTAAGAAGCAGGTGGCCGGCGGCGACGGGCCAGAAGCAGGTGATATTGTCCACGGTGCGCTGGGCGCGGTTGTATTCGCTGCGACAGGTGGCGTCCACGTCAAACGTACCGGTGGGCTGGAATTCCTGGCGGCGCAGATTGCCAACACTGATGCGCGACTGGACAGTCAGGTGGCCGACGCTGCCGCGCAGGGTGACGGTGGCGTCAAGGTCGCCGCGCCAGCCGCTGTCCATACCGGCGATGAGACGGGTGACCTGCCCCAGTTGCGCGCCGCTCCACTCCGCGCGGAGATCGACGGGCATGGCATCGAGGCTGGAGGCACGGCGCAGGGAACCTTCCACGTTGAGTTCGCCGGTATCGGAAAGATGCAGTTGCAGGTCGGTGCGCACGGGTTGGGCGCGCAGGCGCAGGCGCCATTCATCGGCGTTGGCCTGCCACATGGAGAACTCGGCGCTCATGAGAGAAAAGGGCTTCTTCTCAGGGCCATCCTTGAAGTCGATGCGGGAATTGGTGGCTTCGATATAAGGGAAGCGGGGGTGGGCGCCGGCGCGGCGCTCGCCGGTGGGCGCATTGGGAATCTGCGCGGCACGGAGGAGGACGGAATCGATGCTCCATTCGCCGGCGCTGTTGCGGACGAGGTTGAGGTTAGCCTCGTCGAGGCTGATGCGACTGACTTCAAGGCGGCCACGCCACAACGAACTGAAGCGCAGCGAAGCGACGACCGATGTGGCGTGCAGCGCGGGCTCGTAACCGAAGGCCGGATCCTCGTCGACGGTGAAGTCGCTCATGACGACACCGGGGGTGGGGAGCAGGCGGAGCTGCATCCCGCCGACATAGACAGGCCGGCCTAATGCTTCCGACATGCTGGCGGTGATGGAGCGGCGATATTTTCCGAGACTGATGAGGGGCGGGAGGAAAATTGCCATGAGGAGGAGGACGACCAGCGCTGCAGCAATGGCCAGCGCGCGCCAGGGAGGGCGATAGGGCTCGTACAGCTCCTCGGGCTCGAACGGCTCAGGGGGCTCGCTCAGCTCAGGGGGCGACAGCGGCTCCTCCTGTGCGTTCATGGCTAACTCACTCGGTGGAAGGTGCGGCGCCAGCGTGTTCCGTCGAAGAAGTGGATGGTCTCATGGAGGATCCAGCTCAGTCGATCCGCGAGGGAGGTCTTGAACTCCTGCGATTCCGGTGTTTCGAAGGACCAGTAGACGAAGAGCGGGCGGCCCACGATGTTGGCGCGCGGGACAAATCCCCAGAAGCGGCTGTCGAGCGAGACGGTGCGATTGTCGCCCATGCAGAAATACATGCCAGGAGGGACGACCAGGTCCTGGCCCTGAATATAGGTGGGCAGCGCCTCGGCCCATTCCGCGGTCACATCGCCGCTGGCAGAGGGGGGAACGGAGGGGAAATCGTCGCGGTAGGGGCTGTAGTCGAAATCGCTGGGCTTGCCGGCGTAGGGCTCGTCGAGGGCGACGCCATTGCGATACACGATGCCGGCGCGGAGATGAATGCGGTCGCCGGGAAGTCCCATGACGCGCTTGACCAGGAACAAATGTTCGCCGTTGGGCTCGACGGTGGGTTTGTAGAAGACGACGATGTCGCCGTGACGCACGTTGCGGTAGTAAACAAACGGCGCATACGAGGCCGGGGGCGCCAGGGTAATGCGATCGACGAGCACGTGATCGCCCACCAGCAGAGCCCTGACCATGGACGAGGAAGGAATGGCGAAGTTCTGGAAGACAAACGTGAGGACGAACAGGCCCACGGCCAGCACTCCGCAGATAGAAGCGAAGGCCTCCAGCGGAGTTTCTTCGTGTTTGTGTTTTTCCAGCTTTTCCTCGGCTTCAGCCATCGGCTCTCCGCATCAGGTCAGCGAACGACGCGCAGGAAGCGGTTCCAGCGCGCGAAATCCATGATCCTTTCCCAGGGATCGTTTTTCTGTCCGAGTCTATCATCCGCGAG
Source organism: Acidobacteriaceae bacterium (assembly GCA_030038115.1). GTDB lineage: Bacteria > Acidobacteriota > Terriglobia > Terriglobales > Acidobacteriaceae > Palsa-343. The sequence goes on from JASHPM010000170.1 coordinate 9,081, forward strand.
TTCGGCGACATCGGTGGCGGAGGGCTCACGCAGGGAGAAATAAATAACGAAGGGGCGGCCGACGATGTGATCGCGGGGCACAAATCCCCAATAGCGGCTGTCACGGCTGAAATTGCGATTGTCTCCGAGCACGAAGTACTCGCCAGGAGGCACAACGAGATCGCCGCCGCGGACTTCGCGGCGCATCTCCATCCACCAGCCCGGGTCGACACCGGGATCGGTATAGAGCTGAGTGGGGAAGCTGTCGCGGAAGTCGTCGGGATAAGCGGGCTCGAAGACCGCGTACGGTTCGTCGAGCGGCTGGCCATTCACCCAGGCAAGGCCGTTTTCCAAATGAATACGATCGCCGGGCACGCCGATGACGCGCTTGACGACATGCTCGGGCGGATGGGGCGGAAAATGAAAGACGATGACATCGCCACGTTCCACGGGACGGTAGGGGAGGAGCCATCCCCAGGGCCCCGGCGGGGCAAATGCAGTTTTGTTCACCAGCAGGAAGTCGCCAACCAAAAGGGTGCGCTCCATGGACTCGGAGGGAATGCGGAAAGGCTGGACGATGAAGGTGAGGATGAACAGCGCAATGACCAGAACCACGAACAGGGATCGCGTCATTTCCAAAGCGCCGGGAAAGAGCACGATCTTCGATCGGCTGAGCGTCACCTGGCCGAAGCGGTCGCGGGAAAAGGTGGTTTTCGGGCTGTCCTGGTCCCCAGTGCGAAGGCCTTCAGGAGGAGTTTGCGAGGTCGAGGGCGATGGCGCGGTCATTCCGCTTCCCCCGCAGAGCGCAGTTTCTCGATGGCCCGCTGCGCGGCATCCTGTTCGGCGTGTTTCCGGGTGCGGCCTTCGCCTTCAGCCAACGCCTCGTTGTTCACGCGCACCTCGACAAAGAAGCGCTTGTGGTGATCGGGTCCAGTTTCGCCGGTGGTACGGTATTCCGGCTGGCCCTGTTTGCGCGCCTGCAACAGCTCCTGGAGAGCGGATTTGAAGTCGCCCATGCCGCCATCCGCATGGAGTTGTTCACGCAGCGAGGTCACGAGGGGCGCAATGACGCGAGACTCGATCAGACGCCGCGCGGCTTCGAGGCCGGCGTCGAGATACAACGCCCCGATCACCGCCTCCATGGCGTTGGCGAGCAAAGCGGTCTTGGTGCGTCCTCCGCTGCGCTCCTCGCCATGGCCGAGAAGCAGATAGTTGCCGAGGTTGAGCCGGCCCGCCACCTCCGCGAGATGCCTGCGGCTGACGAGCGCGCCGCGCAGCCGGGTGAGCGCGCCCTCAGAGAGCTCGGAATAGCGGCGATACACGGACTCCGCGGCTACCATGCCGACAACAGCATCGCCCAGGAACTCGAGGGTTTCGTTGTCTTCCCGCACAGGCGAAGCCGCACCATGCTCATGCGCCATGGAACTGTGGGTCAGCGCGCGCTCAAGCAATTCGGGGCGGGCGAAACGGTGTTCCAGCACAGCTTCCAGATCCTCAATTGCGCCGGGACGATTGGCCGCGAATGGCTGGCCCGATGGAGGCGTGTGAAACGAGGTGGCGGGAGGATTTGCGGAGGACTCCATGCGGGGGCTGCCTGCATTAATTATTGCAGAGGGTTCGCTGCTGCAGAGCGCTCGGCTATTGCGGGTGAGGCTGACTCACAGGAGTTGCCGGCTTTGGCGCGGCGTCGCCATCGTCGTCGCCGGAGGGAGACTGCGCTCGATGGGGCAGGGTGAAGGGCTGCTTCAGTCCGGCCTCGGCTGCATCTTTGGTATCGGGCTGACCGTCGCGCACGGTGAGCGCAGCTTTATACTCAGCGACCGCCTGGTCGCGCTGGTCTTCCACATCGAGAATGCGACCGAGGTAGATGTGGGACCACGCCAGCATGCGCGGGTTCTTTGAGGCGGTGAGCGTATTGTGGAACGCGGCCTGTGCGTCGTCAATTTTGCCGTTCATCAGATCGACGCGCGCCAGGATAAAGTCGGCCTGTCCGGCGTCGCCGGTGTGGCTATCCAGAGCCTTCTGCGCCAGCGCGGCGGCTCCGGCCACGTCGCCCTTCATCAGCTTCAATTCCGCCAGGTCCAGTTCTTTGGGCTGGGGCGGCGGCATGGGAGCATGGCTCAACAAATGGCCTTCGCCGTGCGCATCGAAGGTGGTTTCGCGGGCGCGGTGGGTTTCGATGCTGATGTCCATGCCGTAGACCATGGGTCCGATGGCCTCATCCAGGCTCTCGGGATTCTTTTCGAAGGTCTTCAGCTGGTTGTAGAAATACTGCGTGAGCACGTAGCCCTGTGAGATGGAGTGATTGACAGCCTGCTGGCGAACCGCCTCCTGCTTCTGCAAGGCGATGCTGCGCGCGCGCTCGTACTGATCCGCCTCGCTGTGAGACAGATTGGGCGGAACTCGCACATCGGGAATGCCGGTATCCATGGTGCGGGCCTCGATGGCGCGGATCATGCATTCGATGACGAGGGAGACGATGTCGGACTTGAATTCGTAGTCCAGCGGAGCATCGTCGACCGCGCGCAGAATGGGCAGCATACGGTCCATGGAATTGGCACGCGAGTAGAGGAGCGGCTCAATCTGATAATGCAGGTAAACGTGGCGCACCAGTTCCATGGAGATCTGGCCATTCTTCGGCGAGGCGACGACGACATAATCCGATCCGTAGACGCGGGCGTTGGTCTCCTCGGGCGACAGCAGCGGCTCCAGCACGACGAGGAAGCGCCGGCCGCCACCGGTGGTGGCCGGAACCTTGAGGTAGTAGTTGGTGCTGACGATCATCTGCGTGAGCGGGTTATGCAGACGGTTGGTCATGTCCTCGTAGGCGGGGTGGTTCTCGACCCAGATCACATGCAGGTTAATGTCATCGGCAAAGCTGCGCAGGAGGGGCAGGATTTGCTCCACGCCGTTCGCATCCGGCGGCATGTCCTGTTCCTCGACGCTGGGCGTGAGGTCGGGAGGCGGCGTGAGATAGAGCGCGAGCGAGACATACTGGGCCAGGTTGCGCGACGGATCTTCGAGCCGATGCTGATCGATGAAGAGGCACAGCTTATCGCGGTCATCGCGGGCACGCGCGGAGGCCTGGGTGGCCTGGTTGACTTCTTCGCGGACTTCTTTGCGGACCGGGGCCGATTCATCCAAACCCTTGTCATACCCGCAGGCGTTCAAGGCAACGCCGATCTCGAACATAGCCTCGCTGGTTTCAAGGCTCACGGTGGGGCCGGCGGGATCCATGAGGGCGGGAGCTTTGGAGGTGGTGAACTGCTCGGTTGCGGAGGGAGCCGGGGTCGGCGACTGGGACGGAACCTCGGTTGGGTTGAGGTTCGGGACGCGGCTGGAACTGGAGGGCTGCTGCGCCGGAGGAGTCTGGGTTTGCTGCGCGAAACCGGGAAGCGCGGACAGGAGTCCAGCCAGGAGGAGGGGGGGTAAAACAGGGCGGGAAAACGACGGCATATGCACAGTTGGACGGATCGGCTGCCCTTCAGTCTATGCGCCGGTCAGGGGAGGGTCAAACGCAGTTCACGATGGGTAGTGGGCCAAGTGAGACGCCCCCTTCACGTCCCAGGCCAAAATCATAACGCTGTGGAATCACCTGGGCCACTACCTCACGATGGCTCCCCGCTCACCGCGCAACTCTCCCTCCGAACCAATAAACCCCCAGGCGTTCCACGCCTCGCCCGTCACAACCTTGCGGAATAACTCCATGGCGCCGGCTCGATCGCCATGATAGAGGCGCCAGTTACCCACACCGTAAGTGACCGTGTCGAACGCCAGCTCACCTTCGAGATCGTCCGGTCCCGCGGGCGGCGGCGGCAACACCTCCTTCTCCGTCAGCTTCCCCTGGTAGAAATGCAAAAGACGGAGATAGAAGAGCAGGTGCGGCTCGGTGTTTTTGACAGCGGGCGTGATCCTCCTGAGCGCCTCGGCTGCCTCCTGTTCCTTCCCGGCGCGGCGCAGCGCAACATACAGCCAGTTCGAACAGTCGATCAGGCTGTCGTCGGTCTTCGCCAGGTCGCGCGCCTTGCCGAACGAAGCTGCCGCCTGGTCGAACTCCCCCAGAAAGTAATGCGACAACCCGAGGTGATAGTAGCCATCGAGCATCTGCGGAGCCAGCCGCGTGGCATGCTCCAGATCGCTCCTTGCTTTCGCGAACTCCCGCAGTCCCAGCTCCCGATGGCCGCGCTCCAGATAAAGGTCGGCGTTGTCCGGCGCGAACGCCAGCCCCTCCGTCGATGTCGCCACCGCCTCTCGATACTGCCGCCGGCCAGCCTCCGCTTTAGAGAGCGCGAGCACCCGCTCCACATTCTTCGGCTCCGCGGCCAGCGCTTTGCGGGCATCGATCACGCCCTGGTCGTCGGGCAGCGCATACAGCCTGCGCCCCAGAGCCGATGTCACTTCAAGCGCTCCGTGCGCGCCGGCGCCGCTCTGCGGCCGGATCGGGACAGTCAGGGTGCAAAGAGCCGTGATGCAAACGACCCCAATCCAAACCCACCGTTGCCGCTTCCGTTCATCGCAGTGCTGTGCCTTGCTCATCTCTGCTCTCTCCCATCCGGGCGCGATTGTATCGTCCCGCAACAGGCTCCGTGAACCCCGAAGCCGCTGACCATCGACGCAGCCCTGGCCTACAATGGCTCGCGATGGTTCCCCAAGGTAAAAAAATCAGCCCCCTCCGCGCTCTCGCTGCTTCCCTTCTCGCTGTGGCCGTATCCCTCGCCGCGCAGACCCCAGACCCCGCGCGGAATACAACCCCCAACGATTCGAGCCAGCCTGCGATCGACCTCCAGAACGACCAGCCGGTGCGCGCGCCGCACGCGATGGTGGTGACGGTGCACCACCTGGCGACGGACACCGGAGTTGGGATTCTGAAGATGGGCGGAAACGCGGTGGATGCCGCGGTGGCCGTGGGATTCGCGCTGGCGGTGGTGTATCCATTCGCGGGAAATCTGGGCGGCGGCGGTTTCATGCTGATCCACGAGCATGCGGGGAAAAACATCTTCATCGATTATCGCGAGAAGGCTCCGCTGGCCGCGACGGCGAATATGTATCTCGACGCGCAGGGCAACATCATCCCCGGCGCCAGCATTGTGGGGTATCGCGCCATCGGCGTGCCGGGATCGGTGGCGGGTCTGGTGCACGCGGAGAAGAAATACGGCAAGCTGACGCTGGGGCAGGTGATGGCGCCCGCGATCGGCCTGGCAGCGGATGGGTTTGTGCTCACCGATGAGGAGGCCGCAAGCCTGCAGAACAAAGTCATGACGGGATTCCCCGAATCACGACGCATTTTCCAGCGGGATGGCGATTTCTATAAGGCGGGCGAGGTGTTCCGGCAGCCGGAACTGGCCGAGACGCTGCGGAAGATCGCGAAGGACCCGGAGGATTTTTATCGGGGCGCAATGGCGAAGCAGATTGCCGATGCGGTCGAGAAGGGCGGCGGACTGATCACCGCCGAGGACATGGCGCGGTTCACGGTGAAGGAGCGCGAGCCGGTGACGGGGACGTATCACGGATACGAGATCGTGAGTTCGCCACCGCCATCGTCGGGAGGCGTGGCGCTGATCGAGATGCTGAACATCCTGGACGGCTACAACCTTCGGCCGCTGGGGGATCGGACCGCGCCGGAGATGCACCTGGTGGTGGAAGCTTTTCGCCGGGCGTACATGGATCGGTCGAATTACCTGGGCGATCCGGATTACGTGAAGATTCCGGTGGAGCAGCTCATCAGCACGAAATATGGCGAGGCGTGGCGGGCTTCGATTGAAGCAGACCAGGCGAGCGCGTCGGCTGAGTTGCAGCGGCCCGCGGGATTTTTGCCGGCGGCACCGACCATGGCGGATGTGCGGCAGGAGGCGGCGGATACCACGCACTATTCGGTGATGGACGCGCAGGGCGACGCGGTTGCGGTGACGACGACACTCAACGGAGGCTATGGATCGGGGGTCACGGTGCCGGGGCTGGGGTTCCTGCTGAACAATGAGATGGATGACTTCGCGTCGAAGCAGGGCGTGCCCAATATGTTTGGGCTGATCCAGGGACCGGCGAATGCGATTGCTCCGGGCAAGCGGCCGCTTTCAAGCATGACGCCGACCATTGTGATGAAGGACGGCAAGGTCAGCATGGTGCTGGGATCGCCGGGCGGCGCCACCATCACCACCACGGTCGCCAACATCTTCCTCAGCGTCGTCGACGAGGGCCTCAACATTCAGCAGGCTGTCGACGCACCACGCTTCCATCAACAATATCTGCCGGACATGGTGATGCTGGAGCCGGGGTTTGCGCCGGCCACGATCGACGGGCTGCGCGCGATGGGTTACACGCTCAGAATCGGGCGCACCTGGGGAGATGGCGAGTGTATCGAAGTGGACCCGCGGACCGGCGAGCTCGAAGGCGGGCAGGACCACCGGCATCATTTTGGGAAGGCGGCGGGGTACTGAAAACAGGGTGCAGGGTGTAGCCAGCAGGAAGCAGGAAGCGGGAAGCGGGAAGCAGGAAGCGGGAAGCGGGGCTGGGAACAGTCATTCGTCGTGAGCCTTCATCGCATCGTAATGTGGGCGAGGTCAGACCGCTGGTTTATCCTTTCTGTAAAGCGCACAATTCGATGGGGAATTGCCTGCTTCGGGAGCTTGTATGCCAGACGCTGTGTGTGACATTGGCCTGATTGGCCTCGCGGTGATGGGTCAGAACCTGGTTCTGAACATGAATGACCACGGATTTAAGGTGGCCGTTTTCAATCGGACTGTTTCGAAGGTGGACGATTTTCTGGCGAGCGAGGCCAAAGGCACGCAGGTGGTGGGCGCGCATTCCATCGAGGAGTTCGTGGGGCTGCTGAAGAGGCCGCGGCGCGCGATGCTGATGGTGAAGGCCGGAGAAACGGTGGATCAGATGATCGAGCACCTGCTGCCGTATCTTTCTCCGGGCGACATCATTATCGATGGCGGCAATTCGCTGTTTACGGACTCGAACCGGCGGACGAAGGACCTGGCGGCAAAGGGAATTTTGTTTATCGGGACCGGCGTTTCAGGCGGCGAAGAAGGCGCGCGGTTCGGGCCGTCGATTATGCCGGGAGGAAATCCTGAGGCGTGGCCGCATGTGAAGGAGATTTTTCAGTCGATCGCAGCCAAAGTGGACGAGAGCGGGCAGAGCACCACGTCGAACGGCAAAGGCGGGACGCCTTGCTGCGACTGGGTGGGCGATGCGGGCGCGGGCCATTACGTGAAGATGGTGCACAACGGGATCGAGTACGGCGACATGCAGCTGATCTGCGAGGCGTACGACCTGCTGAAGCACGCGCTGGGCCTGACGCCCGATGAGCTGTCGGAGGTTTTCGCGGAGTGGAACAAGGGCGAGCTGGACAGCTTCCTGATTGAGATTTCGTCGCTCATCTTCGCGAAGAAGGACGAGGACGGACAGCCGCTGGTGGATAAGATTCTGGACACGGCGGGGCAGAAAGGCACGGGCAAGTGGACGGTGATGAGCGCGCTGGATCTGGGCATGCCGGTGACGCTGATCGGCGAATCGGTGTTTGCGCGGTGCCTGTCGGCGATCAAAGAAGAGCGCGTCGACGCGTCGAAGATTCTGCAGGGACCGACGGGCCAGGCTGCGACCGCGGATCGCTACGACTTTATTGAAAATGTGCGGCGAGCGCTGTACTGCTCGAAGATCATTTCGTACGCGCAGGGCTATATGATGCTGCGCGAGGCGGCGAAGGAGTACGGCTGGCGCGTGAACATGGGCGGCATTGCGCTGATGTGGCGCGGCGGATGCATTATTCGCAGCCGGTTCCTCGGCAAGATCAAGGAAGCGTACGACAAGCAACCGGATCTGCACAATCTGCTGTTCGACAGCTTCTTTGCGGGCGTGCTGAACAACTATCAGGCGTCGTGGCGCAAGGCGATTGTGAAGGCGATTGCGCTGGGCGTGCCAACTCCGGCCTTTTCGACCGCGCTGGCTTTCTTCGACGGTTACCGAACCGCTCGGTTGCCGGCGAATCTGCTGCAGGCGCAGAGGGACTTCTTCGGCGCGCATACCTACGAGCGCGTGGATGAGCCGCGAGGGAAGTTCTTCCACACCAACTGGACGGGGCACGGGGGACGAGTTTCGTCGACGACGTACAACGTTTAGCAGCGAACGGCGGTTTCGCATTCACTTCGATGGGGCGTTGCTGCCTGCTTCGTACTAAACCCTTTTAGTGCCGACACTTAGGTGGTCTGACCACACCGAATCTTTTTGCTCTGTTCCGGGTCTAATAATTAGGGAGTTAATGATGAATATGCTAAGGCTACGATGGATCAGCGTCATGGCCCTGGCGGCTCTGTTCGCACCGGCTCTATTTGCTTTGGATCTCCAGAACACACCGGCGCCCGACTCGGCCGTGCCAGGAACACTCAACTACATTCAGGGATCGGCCACCATCGACGGTCAACCCGTCGGCCAAAAGGCTGTCGGTTCGGCGACTCTGACGCCGGGCGAGGTGATCAGTACCACGCAGGGCCGAGCGGAAGTGCTGCTGACGCCAGGCGTTTATCTGCGCCTGGGAAACGAGAGCGCGGTGAGAATGGTCAATCCGGACATCGCGAATACTGTGGTGGCCGTGGACCACGGACGCGCCGATGTCGAGGTGGATCAGCTATTCAAACAGAACGACATCCACGTGGTGGAGAACAACGTGCCCGTGCAGTTGCTGAAGACGGGTCTGTATGAGTTCGACGCGGACCGGGGAGCGGTGCTGGTGTTCAGCGGCGAGGCGGCGGCGCCGAAGGGCGATGGACACTGGACGCTGGTGAAGGCGCATCACGACCTGAACGTGGCGGAGGGTGCAACGATGAGGCCCGCGGAGTTCGATGTGAACCAGCAGGAGCAAAGCGGCCTGTACCGCTGGAGCAGCCTGCGCTCGGACTACCTGGCCGAGGCCAACCAGCAGATTGCGGGCGAGTATGGGGCGGGGTATGCGCCGGGATGGTACTGGGATCCGTGGATGTGGGACTACACTTTCCTGGGACCGTATCCGTTTTATAGCCCGTTTGGCTGGGGATTTTATCCCTTCGGCTGGGGCGGCTGGGGCGGATTCTACGGCGGCGGGTTTTACGGGCACCCGTATGGCGGATTCCGAGGCGGCGCGTTCCGCAGCGGGGGCGAGCTGGGCGGATTCCACGGTGGAGGCGGGTTCGGCGGCTTCCATGGTGGCGGTGGAGGGTTCCACGGAGGCCGCTAAGTCGAGCCGCGGTTGAGTTAGGTCGAGTTAGATCCTGGTCCGGGATAGTCAGGTGGGTACTCAAGGCCCCGTTTCGGTGCGGAACGGGGCTTTGCTTTTTCAGCTTGAAATTGGAGTCGTGCCGATTGCTCCGAACATGAGGGCGCTCGGCCTATATTTTTCCGGTGAGTTATGGAGCGCGGGGGGAAACTTCCCGGTTTGGGCCGCGATTGACTTAGATTAGAACTCTTTAATCGTTTGAGACCCTTGCTCCGATGCACAGGGGGTATGAAAAACCTGTGCTACTCGTTGCCGTTGCTCTTTGTTCTTTCGACCATGACCTGTGAGGGCCAGCAGATGGCGCTGGTGAACGCACCCGAACCTGTTCTGAGCGCAGCGACGAGCGGGGCCGAGCCGGGCTCTTCGGCGGCGATCATGCCGGTTTTGGCGAGGCCGGCGGCGAGCGCCGAGGGGAAGTTTGCGATGACGGACTGGGGCCTGCTGGGAGCGGCGGCGGCGCTGCGGTTTGGCGATTACAAGAGCACGGTGAAGGCCATGTCGGATCCGGCGAACTTCAGGGAAGTGGAGTTGCCGCAGGCTTTGGTGCACAATCAGCCGGCATTAGGTGCGTTTGAGACGAGCACGGTGGTGGCGAACTACTATGCTTATCGATTTTTGGTGCGGCACGAGCACCGGAGGCTGGCACGGCTGGGGCAGTACGTGAATATTGGGGCGATCGCATGGACGGTGGGGCGGAACTATTACGAGCTGAATGAATTTTGGCCTCGGTATCACTTCCTGCAGTGACAGGGGCCGGCGCTCAGCGATCAGCGGCCAGCGGCCAGCGGTCAGCGGCCAGCGTTCAGCGATCAGCGTTCAGCGATCAGCGATCAGCGTTCAGGCATAAGGCAAGATCCGTAGGTCGACTGGGCCCAGATCCCCAGGAATCGTCCCACAGGGGCCAAAGCCCGACTCATCAGGCGTTTTCGGACCGACGCAAAACAATCGTGCTAGTTTGTGCTTCACCTTCATCGACTCGGTTCCCTGCGACCGAAACTTCCGAGTTGCCGGTGATACGGCCCGAAGACCGATTCAAATCAGGCAAGACGGTAAATCTTCGAAATATCGTGTCTACGCGGCATCTATTCAGCGTTGTTTTTTTCCCGAATTCTCTTCGCTGAATCGAGCGTCACAAATCCAGCGTTCGAGTTGCCAGGCGCGAGGCGAACATAGATTGGCGTGGGGCACGCATTGTCATTCGTGGGCATGATGAACGCAGGTTTCTCTGCCCCATTGCTCTTAGGGTCCGCCTTGTCGACGTAGTCAAAGATGAAGGTTTCAAAGCCCTCTGCCTCGACCTTCATCCAGTGTGGTCCCGCCCCTGGGCCAAAGGACCACCGCCCCGATTGATCAGTCTTGGTGCTCGTGCCGAAATCCATCCACATCGCTGCCACAGTTGCTTTCGCAATCGGCGCACCAGCAAGATCTGTGACGACTCCGCAGAGGACGGAGGTCGCGATCTTCGGTCGCTTCTCCTGTGCGCGGAGAGGGGACGTCATCATCGAAAGGATCGAAAAAGCGAGAATCAAGCTCCTCATTATTTCTAATTCCTCACCCGTTACGCTGACCGATGAACCCCGACTCACTTCTTACGCCTCTGCCATCTTTCTGAAGTCCCCGACATGGCTCAGTACGATCCAATTTGCGGTTGTGCCATTGTAGCGGCCCACAATTGCCGTATCGTCGGCAATACGGAAGTTTCGAGCCAAGTCAGGGAAAAGCAGGTCCCTCGGCTCCGCCTACCCCATCTGCCCCAAAGCGCTCCGCTCGGGATGACAAGGTCCAGTTTTTGGGTGATGAACAAAGTCCTCAACTTCTTCGCGAGGAGTGGG
>JASHPM010000171.1 GCA_030038115.1 Acidobacteriaceae bacterium
ACGGTGATCGATCCGGTGGCGCAGCTGAGCGCGGGGAACCTGAGCTTCGGCACGGTGAAGGTGGGCAAGAGCAGCGCGAGCCAGTCGGTGACGCTGTCGAATCCGGGAGGCACGGCGCTGACCGGGATCAGCATCGGGGTCGGAGGTGCGGATCCGGGCGACTTCTTGGCGACGAGTAACTGCGGGTCGTCGCTGGCATCGAAGAAGAGCTGCACGATCAGCGTCGCGTTCGAGCCGACCGCGAAGAAGTCGCGGACGGCGAGCGTGACGATCAGCGACAACGCCCAGAACAGCCCACAGAGCATCTTGCTCTCCGGCACCGGCAACTAGAACTGAGGTTGGAGGCCACCGCGGTCAGGGAAACAAACCCGAGGCAGCGCCCAAATCCTTAGGGTTCTGGACGGTTTACCGGCAACTCGCCCACAAGAGGTATCGGTTCTGAAAGCGGGGCCTGCATCGAGATTCATGTCGGAGAGTTTGGAGAGCGCTGCCCATGCGTCGGGACCCATCTTCTTGGCCAGCGCGAATCGCCGCATATGGCTGTGATCTCCCGCAGCGAACTGGCTGAAGGGACTCGGCGACTGCTTGTCCCTGCACTGCGGTACGCACGACCCTATATTATGGAATACTTTTGTGCAGGCAAGCTCACTCGGTCCCCTGGGTAACCACCCAGGGAACCGAAAGGCCACTGTCCCGGCGGGAATATTCCGGAACCCTTCAGAAACCTTCATCTGAAACCGCGGTTGGTGCGGAGGATAAACCATGCATTTTCGTCTATCGAGTTTTGGAGGCCTGCTAACGGGATGCGCCATGCTGTTCGGCATGGCGGCAGCGCCCGCGCAGACTACGTCCTCGCTCCCCTCAGCTCCGGCTCCTAGAAGCGCCGATCGGTCCCCCTCCCGATGGGACGTGTTCATGGGGTATTCATACCTTGCCCCTCACGGATCAGTGACGACGGACGTACCCCCGCTCACCTACACCAATAGCTACTCGGCGATCAACTACGGCGCCATCGGCAGCGTCTCGTACTTCTTCAACCGGTATACGGGCGCCCAGATCGAATACGCTAATCATCCCGACGGCAACAACGACGGGATTTCGACGATGCAGGCAGGCATCGTTTTCCGCTACTCGGCCGAAGGCACGTCTGCATTTGTCCACGGACTGGCTGGCGGAGCGCGCATCGGCGGCCCCAACTACCCCGGAAACGGTAACAATATTCTTGCCCACCCCTACACCTGGGGACCAGCCCTCACCGGAGGCGCCGGCCTCGACCTCGACATCACGCCTCGTTTCGCACTGCGGATCGTCCAGGGTGACTACGAGTACATGCATGCCGATTTTGGCCCACAGCCTTACATCGGCGGTCGCGCCAATATCAACGCAGCCCGGCTCAGCACCGGCCTGCTGCTGCACTTCGGCACCATCACACCTCCGCCGCCTGTGCAGTACGCCTGCAACGTGAAACCCTCCTCCGTTTTCCCGGGTGAACAGGTCACCGTCGCGGGCACCGCGTCCAATCTCAGTCCCAAAAAGCAGCAGACCTATAGCTGGAGCGGCCAGGGTCTCACGGTGGGTGGTACCACTTCCTCGACCACCATCGATACCGGCAGCCTGCAGCCCGGTGCCTACACAGTCTCCGGTCATGTCAGCGAAGGTCCGAAGGCCGGTCAGTCGGCCGACTGCACCGCCCAGTTCACCGTCAAACAGTTCGAGCCGCCGAGCGTCAGTTGCACGGCCAATCCTTCGACCCTCCAGCCAGGGGGTACCTCCACCGTCTCGGCTACGGGAGTGAGCCCACAGAGCCGTCCGCTGACATACAGTTACTCGGCTTCTGCCGGATCGATCAACGGCACCGGCCAGAGCGCATCGCTCTCCACGTCGGGAGCTTCCCCCGGAACCGTAACCGTGACCTGCAACGTACTGGACGACAAGGGTCAGACGGCTTCCGCGACGACCAACATCACCGTAGAGGCTCCGCCACCACCACCGCCGCCGGTGCCGTCTCCCGAGCAGGTTCGCCTGGAGCAGCGTCTTGCGCTGCACAGTGTCTTCTTCCCGACGGCTCAGCCGAACGCTGCGCATCCGGAGCGCGGTTTGGTGGAAAGTCAGCAGGGAACATTGAGCACGCTGGCGACGGACTTTAAGAGCTATCTGACGTTCAAATCCGACGCTCGCATCACCCTGACAGGCCACGCAGACGTCCGCGGCAGCGCCGAATACAACCAGGCGCTGACCCAACGCCGTGTGAACCGCGTGAAGGAGTTCCTGGTGCAGCAGGGCGTTCCCGAGTCGGCGGTCGATACCCAGGCCGTTGGCAAGGAGCAGCAGCTCTCGAAAGAGCAGGTGAAGGCTCTGGTCGACGAGAATCCTGAGCTGACCGATGTGCAGAAGAAAAAGATGGATCAGAGTCTGGCAGTGATCTATCTGGCTCAGAATCGTCGCGTCGACATTACCCTGAACAGCACCGGCCAGCAATCGGTGAAGCTGTATCCGTTCAACGCCGCCGATTTGAACACGCTGCTGAGCGAAAAGGCTCCGGCGACGAAGAGGAAAGCAGCGGCGAAGAAGCACTAAATCGCATCGGACGCGAAGAACAACCTGGGGGCGCAGCACGCCCCCAGGGTTGCCCGAGCGGGTGATATCTGAGACCCCCCCAAAAAAGCTCAAGTGCACCTTTCCTTTCACGGCAATTCAGTTGTCCTGGTCGCGTTGTCGGCCATCCGGAAGTTTCAAACGCCAGCGGGGTCATTTCCGTATCGCCACTGGAGGCCTAGTCTCGCGACCATTGGCCCCTCCCCGAATCGGCCAAGAGAAAATACTTCTGGGATTCGGCCCGCCGCCCCCGGCCGGGATGCGGGCCTTTTTCGATAAACGCCTTTTCCTCTGTCCCCCAGTTCTGGAAAGGCGGAGCCAAATGGGCTCCGGAAACGCAATGCTGTGCGACAACTGATCCTTGATGCCGAGGCGACGTTAGCTGGTCTTGAGGATGCGCTGAAGATACCGGACCCGATGGACGGGAACGGGCGATGCGGAACGGAAGACGCGCCTATAAGGAAATCCAAACAAGACGACCAAGCTTCCTTCTGACTTCATTATCGGAGCAGCACTGGAGCAACAGTCCAAACGGATCAGGGAGATGCTGGGCCAATTACGGGAGAGCCTCGTTCGGCCTTGGCCTGCTTAGCATGTGACAAATGTCACATCATGCTTCGCAAGTCTCTGCGATTCTCACCCCATAACAAAACCGCTTTCTCGGCCCGCCGATCCTCAAAAGGGGCGGGCTTCTTTTCCATCAGCAGAATCGGAGGGCAGCAGGATGAGCAGCACAGAGAGTGTACAGGCCCTCATTGGAAGGTCTCTCAGGACCCGGATCATGGTCACTTACGCGCTTTGTGCCGTCGCTGAGAGTCAGGCACACGCCGGAGAAACGGCAAATACCCTAAATACGCTGAAGGCGATCCGGAGCATGATTGGTGAAATCAATCTGCTCGTCAGCAACCCAAATGGCCGAATCCCGGCCAGCACCATCCGTGAAGCAGGCGAACTGGCTGCCTGAACTGGAAACACGCACACAGGCGATCGAAGCAGCTATCGGATCAAATCAGCACTACGACCAGAAGGCAGATTTGCTGCTTCTCTCGTCTGTATCGTTAGGTCTGTGACAACCTGCTCGCTATACTTCTGGCATGCATACTGCGCAGGCGGGCATCTTCGCTCTCGGAACCTCCTCGCATGTCTACCTGGAATTCGACGTGGTGGACGAAAAGCGGTACAAAGATTTCGCCGCCGCTGTCGCTGCGATTCGCGAGCCACGGACGACCACGGGTGGAGTCAATTTCGTCATCGGATTTCGGCCCGAACTGTCGCAGAAAATGATGCCTGAGGACACTCCGGCCGGTATCGAAGGATTCAACAAGAACATTGCGGGCGTAGACGGCTTCGTGATGCCGGCGACGCAGCATGATGCTTTGGTGTGGATGTCGGGAAGCGCCTATGACGTGGTGTTCGACATGGCCAGGACGGTGATTCAGGATCTCGCTGGAAAGGCAACCCTGCAGGATGAGACCTCCAGCTGGTCGTACCGGCACGACCGCGACCTGACGGGCTTTATAGACGGGTCGGAGAATCCGACCCTGCTGGAGGCGCCCACCGATGTGCTCCTGCCTGACGGTGTGCCCGGGGCCGCAGGTTCCGTGTTGCTGCTGCAGAAGTGGAAACACAGGACTGCGGAGTGGGAAGCGCTGCCGGTGGCCAAGCAGGAACTGGTGATGGGGCGGACAAAGGCCGAGAGTATCGAGTTGGAACAAAAACCTGAGGACTCGCACGTTGCGCGAACGGACCAGGACAGGTTCGGAAACATCTTCCGGCGTAACACGCCATACGGAAATGTAGATGACCACGGCACAGTCTTTGTTGGGTTTAGTGCCGAACAGCAGCGGCTCAGGAAGATGCTCGAAAGCATGGCGGGCCTGGTGGACGGCACGCGTGATGCGCTGACGCGCTACACGCAGCCGCTGACAGGCGCATATTACTTTGTGCCCTCCGTCGAAAGCCTGCGAGAGCTGCGCCCAAATAGACAAGGTTCCGGTTGATTCGTGGGATCCCCACGTCAGGATCGAACACCAGGACAGGATAGG
The DNA here is from genome assembly GCA_030038115.1 of Acidobacteriaceae bacterium. Taxonomy (GTDB): domain Bacteria; phylum Acidobacteriota; class Terriglobia; order Terriglobales; family Acidobacteriaceae; genus Palsa-343. The sequence goes on from JASHPM010000171.1 coordinate 4,641, forward strand.
CTAATAAACGAATGTCATCCACGGGGGTGCGTGGCTCCGGAAGCTCGCCATCGCGGGCCGAAGCTTCCATATTGCCGACCAAGCTTGCGAGTCGTGCTGGTTTGTTAGTCCAGGTGGGGAACGACTTTCTGGAGCTTTCGTACGATGGGCGCGAGCCGTTTCTTGGAGTTTGGAAGGGGTGCCCGCGGACGGAATCGCAGTCGTCGTCAACCCCAGCGCGCAACTGAACCACCTGCAGAAAATCGCAGTCGAACTTCTGTGGTTTTTGGTCTGTGCGCCGTGCGCGAAACCGGGCTACCGTGCTTTATCGGCGGTTTGCCGGATCGCATTCATTACAGCAGCCTGCAGTCCTGCCAAGTGTCGCAATGAATTTTGTCTCATTTTGTGGGGTCAGTCCA
>JASHPM010000172.1 GCA_030038115.1 Acidobacteriaceae bacterium
CGCAGCTCTGGTTGTTGTTGGAGCTGACCCGCCAATCGCAGGCGAGGAATTGGCCCTGGTGGAGGCTGTCGGCAAGCAGGTTCAGGATCTGATTCTCGTCATTAACAAGGCCGACCGAACCACTGATCCGGAGCGTGCCGCGGCGGTGAAGTTCACACGCGAGATTTTGGAAAAGCGCCTCCATCACCCGTTGGGCGACGTTTTTCAGGTGAGCGCCGCCGAGCAGATTGAACGGCGCGGGTCCTTGCGGGATTGGGAAAAGCTGCTGGCGGCATTGCATCATTTGGTCGACGACTCGGGCAGGAATATCGTCCGGGCGGCGTGCGAGCGGGGTCTCCAGCGGCTAAGCGAGCAACTGCTGGCGATTATCAGCGAGGATAGGGAAGCGCTGCAGCGACCCATCGAAGAATCAGAACGGCGCATTGAACTCATGAGAAGAACAATCGGCGAGGCGGAGCGCTCGATGCGCGAGCTGAACTTCCTGTTCATGGCGGAGCAGCAGCGGATCTCGGATTTCTTCGTCGAAAGGCGCAGACAGTTTTCCTCTACCGCTGAGGTCGAAGCGGAACAAGAATTTGACGAAGAACTGCGGTCGATGCCGCGCGGATTTGGCCCGCGCTATCGGCGCCGTGTGATGCATCTCGCCCAGGAAATATGCCGCCGCAAATTGATGCCTTGGCTGAAACCTGAACAGGAAGAGGGCGAACGCCAGTACCGCGCTGTTGCCCTTCGATTCGTTGAGATGGGAAACAGTTTCCTGAGAAAACTGGCAGACGCCGGACTCACTGAATTGACGCGGATGCCTCATGCGCTCGACGCAGAGAAGGGCTTTCGCGTTCGATCGAGATTTACGTTTGAAGACTTCATCGGCACCGCGCGGCCTCCCTCGCCTTTGCGCTGGCTGGCCGACGCCCTATTACCTCTCGTAGGTGCGCGCAAGGTGATCACGAAGGAGGCTAGAGAATTTCTTCAGCACCTTTTGGAAACGAATAGCTCCCGGGTACAAAACGATGTTCTCAATCGGATGCAGGAGAGCCGGGAGCGACTCGAGGCCGAAATTCGCAAGTTGTTGCATGAAGTGAGCCGAATAGCAGAGCAGGCGCTGGATCGTGCCCGGAAAGTCAGAGAGGAAGGTGCTCCGGCGGTGCAGTCAGCCCTTGAGCGGCTCCAACGGTTGGAACAGGAAGTATCGGCGCTCGTCTGAAAACATCGGGTTGGTTTCCGCGTTGCGAGCCATGGATAGCTGTGCTACATCTTGAAAGAAGGCGACGGAATCCGCCACAACCGCCATCCGAAATGGAATGGCTGATGACTCCTGCATGGGTGTAGGAGTTTTTCTTTTGCGCCTGTGTGGAACAACACAAAGGAGCAAAATGACCGACAACTACCTGGAGCTTCCCATTGGCGAGCATGCACCAGAGATTGTCACTGCAGTTGTCGAGATCCCTCTCGACAGCGTTGACAAGTATGAGTACGACAAGAAGCTGCATGTCTTCCGGCTCGATCGCGTGCTCCATTCACCGGTGCATTACCCAGGCGAATATGGCTTTATCCCTCAGACTCTCGCACAGGACGGCGATCCTCTGGATATTTTGATTCTCGGCGACTCACCGACGTTTCCAGGCTGCGTATTTAAAGCAAGACCCATAGGTCTCTTCGAGATGCTCGATGGGGGAATACCAGACGAGAAGGTCCTGACTTTTGCGACTGGGAATCCACGCGCGAACGACATCCAGAATTACACAGATGTGATGTCACATATTCTTCGCGAAGTCGAACACTTCTTCTCGGTCTACAAAAGCCTGGAGGGCAAAAAAACAGAAGTACTCGGTTGGAAGGACCGTGCGGCGGCTCGCGAAGCCATTCGCACGAGCCACGAGAGATTTCCTGCGCCTGTGGCTTCACGTTGAGGAGGAACAAGACGGTGGCAGGCGCAGCTCTCCATACTCCGGACAGTCAGTATCTCGCCGCGGTCGATAGAGCGGAAGAGATGGCGCGTCTGCAGGCACAGGCACAGAGGCGCAAATCGATGCTGGTGTACGGCCCCGAAGGGGTTGGCAAGACTCGTCTGCTTCTGGCATTCGTCGAACGAACCCCCTTGGCACTCTACGTACCTCGTATTCGCTCTCCTCGTGATTTCATGCTGTCTCTCCTTGGAGAGATCCACCGTCTCGATAAGCGACAACTGCGGCTTCCTGAGAATGCAGCCTCGCTGAGTACACCATCGCTAAAGGGGATCGTAAAACGCGCTCTCGCGGTCTTCCCCTTCATGCTCGTTCTGGATCATTTGGCTGGTCCATCGCGCGTGGTGACCGGAATCATCAAGGAGTTCACCGACTACGGTCAGCGTCCGGTCTACTTTGCTGCGAGGACTCCTCACATGGAGGACATCGGAACCCTCCAGCCAATTTGTGCCGATCGATCGGAACGTCTCGAAGTGAAAAACCTTTCGCCCTCGGTAGCTCAGGAATTCGCAAGACGGGAGGCGGAAAGCGCCGGCCTCTGGGCATCCAACCTCGAAACAGTCCTGCATTCACTCGTGGATTGGAGCGACGGCAACCCGGGAAGTATTCTCCAGATGCTGACCATGGCACAGTTGCAGCGATATCGCATGGGTGATCAGATCAAAGCGCACGTACTGTATCTCGATTACAGAATGGGGCGCCGCCAATAACAACCTCACAGAATGTATTCGATCACCCACGGAGAACTCAGGTTCCTATGCCCTGCAAGAAGCAAAAGCGCATTCTGCGACGCTCGGCGTTCTTCTTCGCTGGTGAGATATCTGCGCAGGGCGTCATGCTTCAGCGCATATCGCTGCAGGTCTTCGGCGGTTCGCTCCAGTAGACTGGCGTGCACCGTAAGGAGCTCCTGAGTTGCATCGCCGGGTCCCAGCGCCTGCGCGACCATGAGAAGGTGCGGAAGACAAGACGCGGGAATCCGGGCTGCCTTGCCGACCGAATTCCGAGCAAGTTCGGCAGCGTTTCTGACTGCTCTCTGCACCGCATCTCTTTGCACGTCGCACACTTTGCACGATTGCGTCGTTGGCAAGAGTCTGCTTAGGTGGTCCGCCACGTCCCGGCTCTCCTCCGCGACTCTGTCAATCCCGGCAGCAATTCGATGGACTAGCTCCGGATAAGCAGTGCAAACCCCATAGGGCGAAGAAATGCCCTCGTACTGCCATGTGTGCAAAGAGCAAAATCCGCCTCTTCGCGCATGTTCGTGCTGCGCGTCGGGACTGATCGTCAGTTCGTATTGATATTTGCTCAGAAACCGAAACGTGGCTTCGAGAACACTCCCACAAATGGAGCACCCCGATTTTCGATCGATAGTCAGTGTCCATGGACGCGGTCTTTCTTCCGTCAAATTGACGGGCTGGCCCGGTGCCCTCTCGATCCCTGTAATCGCCTCTCGTTGATCGCGCAATCGTTCGATCACGCGATCCCAGGAGTTTTCCTTCTCAAGCTGACTGCCGTTGTAAGACCACTCAATCAAACGATCGAGAGTTCGCTCGTACATATTCATCAGGAAGGATTGTGCGCGGTCCTCAGTGAGAAACCGAAACAGCTCCGCCTCAAAAGCCTGGAGGCCGCTCTCGTCAAGCTTCTTTCGATCTCCTGAGACTTTGCCTTCCAGCGCTTGCCGCGCAGAGATAGAGTAGAGTTCCCGAAATTCTCTGCCCAACAGACTCTCTAGCTGCTCCGTGACAAATTGCCGAGCCTGAAGGCGCTCCTCGGGCGTGACTGTGTCCAGCTTGTTGAGAAGGACGAAGAGCTTCTTATCTGTGTTCCGAACCCTTTCGAGAATGTGGCCCTCCTCTTCGGAGAGGGGACTCTCAAAGCTGGTCACCAGAACGAACGCGTCAGCCTGTGGGAGGAATCGCTCTGTCGTTAGCGTGTTCTCAATAATCGGAGAGCCAAGCCCGGGTGTATCCACAAAGAACAAACCTCGCCGCAGGATCTCGACCGGTAGCTGAATTTCCGCCCAGGCGATCCTCCTTGTGTTTCCAGGATTGCCTTGCTGGGTAATGTATTCGGCAAGCTCCGAGAGGGAAACTTCGCGGTTCAGTCCCGAATCCCGAAAGTGAAGCACGACCTGCGGCCTGCTTCCATAACGAACCGTGGTGATCACCGATGTCAACGGCACAATGCCTGTAGGCAGATGTGCGCCGCCGAGGATCGCGTTCATCAGCGTTGATTTGCCCCGGCTGAAGCGGCCGACCACCATCAGATTGAACTGATCCTCAGCCAGCCGAGTCAGCAGGTCACGACTATCTGCCTGCAGATCGTTGTCTTTCGTGTCGATGGCCTGAGCGGACCGGATCACTTCCGCGAGAACGAACTTTCTCTGCTCGTATTGCTTTAAGTCCATAATTGTTTCCTGATGAGAAGGCCCTAGCCTAGCTGAACGGCTGAACTCGTCTCGTTAATGCCCGTCTGCCAGTTCGCCTTTCAGAACGTGTTTCAGGATTCTCCAGTCGGATCTGAGCCAGTTGGGATGCTCGCCGGTGGACGTTCTCTCACGAACTATCATTTGGGCCAATTCGCGGGCGATCTCACCATGATCGTCAAGGAGCCGGCACACCTCGTCCTCCTGTGCCCAATTCAAATGTGACGAGATGCGGAACAGGGCCTTGGCAATGTCGGGATAGTCATGAACTGGCGCTACCTGAAATCCGATCTCCGCTGCAGCAACGGCTACATCTGTATCCAGATCCTGCAGAAATTCACGCAAGTCGCTCCATTCGTCTGCTCTCACGCCAAGTTCGTGGAGCAATTGCAGGGTGGCGCGTCGTCTACTCCGCGCCGACAGCCCATGAAATCCGGACGCCACTGTCCCCCGAACGGAGAGGATCGCAAATTGGCGAGCACTTTCCGGGACCTTTCGGAGCGCTGCCTTCGCTTCTTCGCGGCACAGGTCGTCTTCCAGAACCATGAAGAACAAGGGGACGCTTTCGCGTCGGCAAAAATCGCCGAGGGCGAGAACCAATCCGCTCGTAGCACGTTGCCGGCATGCCTCCAGCAGCGTGTGATAGACCTCGTCGGACTTCCATCGCATCAGTTCCTGGGCTGCGAAACTACGGACGCTGTCCTCGGCAAACAAGATGGTCGCATCTTCCGGGCGCCGGTACTGTCGGAAATACGCGATCAGCACAGACCAGGCACCCAACTCTCCGAGGGCCCGCACGGCCCTGCGCCGTGGCAGAGGGAGGCTTTTCGGCAACCCCTCCAGCAGATATTGTTCCAGGTACGGGACGCTCCTTTGCCCGATCACGATTAGCTCCTCGGCGGCCTGATCGCCATCGAGGATCGAGTCCAGAGCTTCGATTAGACTCGTGATTCGTTGTTCCGGTACTTCCTGGATCAACGCCGTCATACTTGTACGCGCTCCTGGGCTGGATCTCCCGCATACCAATCCTCCCGGGTCAGTGGCAGATCGCTGATGCCCTTGTCGGCCCGGCTGAGAAGCACCTGGTAGACTGCAATACTTCCGCGATGAAATGCCGCAGCAGATCCTGCCAGGTACAGGAGCCATATTCGGTAGGTCTCTTCCGAAACGTACCGCAGGAGCGTGGTCGCATTCTGCTGCAGGGCGGCTACCCACCTCCGCAGCGTCAGTTCGTAATGGTCGCGAAGGTTCTCAACGTCGCGGATCTCCAGGCCCTCGGCCTCGGCTGCCTGCATCGCTTGCGATAACGTCACAAGCTGCCCGTCGGGAAAAACATAGCGATCGATGAAAGAGTCCTCTCGCGGTGGCGAATCGTGCGCCCTCGTGATCCCATGATTGAGAAACACGCCGCGTGGCTTCAGCCAGCCGCGGACCGAGCGAAAATACTCCCGCAGATTCCCGAGACCGACGTGTTCAAACATACCTACGCTCGCAATCTTGTCGAATGTATGAGGTGGACGATTCAGCTGACGGTAGTCGCAAAGAGCCACATCGCATCGATTCCCCAATCTCGATATCTCGATTCGCCGACGGGCTTCCTCATATTGCACGCGGCTCAGAGTAATTCCCAGAGCATTTGCGCCGTAGTGGCGAGCAGCGCACAGTGGGAGACTGCCCCAGCCGCACCCGACATCGAGAAACCGCTCCCCGGACCGAAGCCGCAACTTCTGGCAAATTAATGTCAACTTCTGTTTCTGGGCGAGGTCGAGGGGGTCTTCAGGGCTCCGGAAATAAGCGCACGAATAGGCGAGCGACTTTCCGAGCCAGGGACGGAAGAACTCAACGGGCTGATCATAGTGATGGGAGATTGCAGTCCGGTCCCTAGCTTGCGAATGTTGCGCGCCACTCGCCAGCCACCGGCGCATTCCAAACGCCGCGTGAGTTAGTTTGCGTGCGATCCGTACTTGCAGATTCTTTGGGCGTTTCAGGATGTGATCCGCTATCGAAAAGACTGAAAAGAGGTCGCCCTCTACATCGAGATCGCGGCGAATGAATGCTTCGCCAAGGCTGATCTCATTGGGTGCCGCCAGTAAGATTTGCGAAGACTTAGCGTTTCGCAGAATGATCGTACACGCGGGCGCCGCACCGGAAGACACCGACCACTGCCATCCGTCCCAGAAGCGAATCGAAAACGGCGAACCGTCGTAGCCTTCGAATACTGACTGCAGCGCCGCGCCTCTTCGTTCAGATGAGTCGAACATTGTCACTTGCCCTCCCGGAGAAGAGATCACTTCACCTCAATGTGCTCGGAGGCCGGCGTCTGCGGCGATGGAATGTTTCCTGTCCGCAGTACTCCGATCAATGCGTCCTGATCCTGTTCTGAGATGGGGACTTTACGAATATCCCGGATCGTCTCTTCGATGGGGTATTCATATTCTTTTAGCGAGACACGGCCGTCCTCCCAGACTGCATAGCAAGCGAGAGGACGTCCCGTCTTCGGTTGCCCAAGACTTCCGGGATTCACGACCACCGTGCTTCCGACGGTGCGCACAAATGGAGTGTGCGTATGTCCGACCACGAGCACATCCGCCTGGATGCCTTCAACCTCCCATTGCCATTGATCGGATTCTTTAGAGCAGTATCCAAAGAGCGGATTCGTTGGGATCGCATGAACAACGTAGAAGCGCGTGGAAGCGATCCTGATTTGACGGCACACCGGCAAAGTCCGGAGAAATTCCAGGTCCTCCGCTGTACAGACCTGTTGCGTATAGCGCAGTGTTTCGGCTGCCAGCCGTCGGAACGGCGGTGAGCACTGGGGATCTGCCGCAGAACCCGCGGCATAGTCGTGATTTCCGCAAACGGTGAGATCAACCCGATTGCGAACCTCCTGAATGATCTCGTGTGGTCTCGGACCGTAATCGACTAGATCTCCTACGCACCAAAGAGCCTCGTAGGAGGTTTCGGGAAATGCATTGAATGCTGCCAAATTGGCGTGAATGTCAGAGATGATGGCGATCTTCATGGCGCGCCGTGGCCGCGGGCAAAAGAAGCCGCAGACCCCTTTCATCAAAGTTTTCGCCGAAGACTCCTGGAGGGCGGGAGACTCCCCGACGAAAGTTCGTCAGGGGTCATCATCCATCCATCCGGAGCATTAAAGGATAGACAGCGGTTGAGGCGAACCCCTTCGCCGGGTGCATCGATCAGGAACCGGTGCACCGTTCAATTTTAGCAGTATCTGCTCATCAACATCCGCGTTTCTGAGCCGAGGACCGGGGCTGAACTTGGGCTGAGACTCGCGCAGGGTCTTAACTAGGTTTGCCAGATTTCGCAATTTGATCAGAAGCCTGCAATCTGGCATCATTGACGACAAAGTAAACGGTCCGCCATGCAAATCAATTCCCCCACCATTCGCATCGCTGCCGGTTTGCTTTTGGCTGCCCTGCTGAGCATTGTCGGGTATCAAGTCTTCCGGCGTCGCAGTTCTCAAGCTCCAGAGGCGCTGCTGAAGCGAGCCGACGATCTCTCGTGGCTCAATGCCTGGGTCCAGGCCGAACCGCTCTACCACCAGGCCGAACTCAAATTCCGCGCGGAAGGCAATCTCCCCAGAGCACTCTACGCCCGAGTGAGCCAGGTCCCGGCTGAGAGCGAATCCTCCACGACGATTCCCAGTCAAATCGCCGGCCTGAAGCGCGATCTGGAATTGCCGGAAGCTC
>JASHPM010000173.1 GCA_030038115.1 Acidobacteriaceae bacterium
CGAAAGTCGCGGTCTCCAGCCAGACACTTCGTGCGGCGATGGAGCAGTACCTCCAGGCGCGCGAACAGGTCCGCGTCGCGCGTTCGCAGTACTACCCGACGCTTTCTGCCGGGCCTTCGATCCAGCGCACCCGCGAGTCCTACAATCAGCCCAACACCAGTCGCGCCCTCACGGAATACCAGTACAACACCTTCGCCATCGCCGGCCAGGCGCAGTGGGAGCCGGATCTTTGGGGTCAGGTCCGCCGTACCGTCGAACAGGCTCGCGCCAACGCCCAGGCTTCCGCGGCTCTGCTCGCCAACGTCGAGCTGAGCCTGCGCGCCGAGCTGGCCGCCGACTATTTCGAAATGCGCGGCCTCGATTCCCAGAAGCAGTTGCTGGACAACACCGTTCAGTCCTATGAAGAGTATTTGCAACTCACACAGGTACGTTTTAAGGGTGGCGTCGCTACCGAAGTCGACGTGGCCCAGGCTCAAACCCAGCTTGAAACCACCCGCGCCCAGGACATTGACGTCGGTGTGGCTCGCGCGCAGTACGAACACGCCATTGCCACCCTCATCGGCACACCCGCCTCGCTGTTCAGCCTCCCCGCCATGCCGCTGGGCCAGCAGATTCCCCCCATCCCCATCGGCGTTCCCTCGCAGTTGCTGGAACGCCGGCCCGACATCGCCTCTGCCGAGCGCCAGGTGGACGCGGCCAACGCCCAGATCGGCATCGCCATCGCCGCTTACTACCCCAACGTTGCGCTCACCGGTACGGGCGGCTTTGCCAGCGGCAATCCCGGCACGTTGATCCAGGGCCCCAGTGAAATGTGGTCCCTTGGCGCTTCCGCCGTCGAACTCCTCTTCGACGCGGGCCGTCGTCACGCCATCACCCGGCAGGCGCGCGATGCGTACGAGCAGCAGGTGGCCAATTATCGCCAGACCGTGCTCGGCGCTTTCCAGGATGTGGAAGACAATCTCGCCGCCATCCGCATTCTCGATCAGGAATCCGCACAGCAGCATCTGGCTGTGGCCGCCGCCGAACGCTCCCTGGCCATCAGCACCAACCGCTATAAGGGGGGCGTCACCACCTACCTCGAGGTTCTGACCGCGCAGACCGCGCAGCTTTCCGACCAGATAACTCAGGCCAACATCGCCACGCGTCAGTTTGTCGCCAGCGTTCAGCTCATTCGCGCGCTCGGCGGCGGCTGGGACACCGGTCAGCTCCCCAAACTGTAACTGCTGCTGTGCCGTATACGGCTCAATTGTAACTGTGCGCGATCTGATTGGCCGTTGGCTGCGTCTCGAATACCTGTGTCGCCATGCCTCCGGCAATGCGATAGATGGCGAACTGCCGGTACGTCTTCCCGCGCAGCTCGAAAAGCAGATCCGCCCGCCCGTTGCCCACTGTGTCCACCGCGTCGACCAGTTTGAAGCGTGGCGTCACGTCCAGATCCTCGTCGTCGGTCACTTCCTTCAACAGCACCTTCGCCTGCCCGTAAAAATCCGGTTGTGCCACGATCGTCACGTACTTCACCGGTGTTCCCGTGGAATGCGCGGACAGCACCATCGTCTCTCCGCCGCCAAAACTCAGGCTGTAGGTTTTGAATTCCTCGTCCGCCAGCGTCGGGAGCGGCGGGGGTGGCGCCTGGTGCGCTTTGCGATGAGCCGCAGAATGCGCCGGCTGGCTCGTGCTGCCCGCGTCAGGAGCCGGCGGCGCAATCGCCTTCTCCGCGATCTCCTCCAGTGCTGTCTTCATCTTGTTCTCATCGTCCGGATTCGCCCAGGAAAACGCCCAGGATTCACTGTCCGAGGCGCTGTTATCCGAAATCCCGGCAATCTGGTTCATGTCCGCGGGCAGCCCAAACAAAGCATCCGGTTTCGCCAGCTTCGCCTGGTCCACAGGCGCCTTATACTCCAGACGCGGCCGATCCGGATCGATCGCGGGTTGCGCTGTCGGCACTTCCGTCGAAGCGTTGGAGCGCCGGTGAAAGGTCGGCCGGTCCGGATCCACATCCGGCTGGTTTGACGACGAGGAAGATCCCGAGCCCGCGTTGCTCGAATCCGAATCGCTCCCGCCTGCGCGCGAGTGCAGCGTCGGTCGATCGGAATCGGCCTGTTGCGCGCCGCTGCCGGCCCCCGATCCCGACCCGGCATTCTCCCCGGAACCGCCCTGATTCTGCTCGTCCGCCGGCCGATGCGCAAAGTGCGGTTTGTCCGGATCGTAGTCCTTTACTTCGTAGGTGTGTCCACTGTTCGCGCGGGAAGCCTTCGGCTTCGGCGCAGGGGGTGCCTCAAAGCTGCCCACCCCGATCCACAATCCCGCCACGTCCTCCGCATCCCTGATATTGAAGAATCCCTGCGGCTTTCCTGCTGACTCCAGTTCGTATTGCGTGCCGGAAACCACCGCCAGCGGCGCAGGCTGCGCCAGATACAGGCCGCCCGGCTGATATTGCATGCCGTCCCAAATCGCGATCGGCACCAGCCGGCTTTCCTTGATCTTGTCCAGATCGCCCGTGTACTCCAGAACCGCCGTCGCCCGCAGATGAGTTCCATTTTGCTGCTGGGTCTCGTTCACGTGACCCGGATACTGCGCGCACGCCGGCAGGGCCCACACGGCCGCCGCCGCTGCCGCAACCAGCCATCCCCAACACCCTGTCCGAACCCGTGACATAATCCTCACTGCTACGACAATTTTAATCGCCCGCTGTTCGGCGACCATACATCTGGCTTTTCGAAGGGAAAAAATGGAAATCAACGACAAAGTTGCCGATTTTGCGCTCCAGGACGACTCGGAGAAAACCGTCCATCTGAAGGATTTCGCCGGAAAGCCCGTGGTCCTCTTCTTCTACCCCAAAGCCGACACACCCGGCTGCACCATCGAGGCCTGCGGCTTTCGCGACCAGTTCAAAAAGATCCAGAACACCGGCGCCGTGGTCC
>JASHPM010000174.1 GCA_030038115.1 Acidobacteriaceae bacterium
CGCCGCGAAGGCCGCACATGCCTTTCCTGTTCGACTCATCCTCATTCCATTATCTCGCGGGGACCCTGCTTAATGTGACGCGCGGAGAGCCCTAAAGTTTCAGGGAGGAAAGAGTTCCCTCCCGGATTACGGTACCCCGGTACGCGCGGTTCAACCGCTCCAGCCGACGGTCACCCACAACCTCAAGGCGCTGTCCCGGCCGACCCAAAATCAACCGGCTCTCCGGCCGCACGGCAAGAGAGCCGGACGGCGAAATCGACGCGCGCCTCTACGCGACGGTTCGGTTGGGCTTATGTCCCACCAGCCCGTAAAACGCGATGAACATGTAGCAGATCATGGGCAGAACGAACGCGTGCTGAATGCCGAAATGATCGGCCAGCACGCCCAGCAGAAGCGGAATGACTGCGCCGCCGACCACCGCCGTCATAATCAGGCCCGAGCCTTTGCTGGTGAGCGGCCCCAATCCCGCAATCCCCAGAGCGAAGATGTTCGGGAACATGATGGAGTTGAAGAAGCCGCAGAGGACGAGGCTCCAGATGGCAATCTGGCCGCTGGAGAGCATGGAGAGGAGAAGCATGAGGGTTGCCAGGATGCCGAAGGCGCCCAGCAGACCGCCGGCCTTCACTTTGGTCAGCATCCATGAGCCCAGCAGGCGCCCCACCAGCGCGCCGAACCAATAGAGGGAGACCAGCGCCGAGGCAATGCCCACCCGGTCCGACAAGCCGAACAGCGTAGTGACTCCTTTGCCGAAGCCGCCCCAGGAGGCTAGGACGGAATGCGTGGCGGCAACACTCACCCCCTGCTGCAGGAAGTAATTCACTCCGATGGAAGCCAGGCCCACTTCGGTGCCCACATAGAGGAAGATGCCCACCGCGCCCAGCACCGTGTGCCTGTAGCTCCAGATGCTGTGATCGAGCGCGGGCCCGCCTTCCTGGGCGGGACGAAAATCGCGGGTCATACCGATGGCCGGCAGGTGAATGAAGGCCAGGGCCAGACCGAGAATGAACAAGCCCCCCGCAATCGCCAGATACGGTCCGCGCACCGTGCCCGCAACCACTGCCTGCGGTGCGTTTTCCCCCAGATCCTTCAGAATGAAGCTCCCCGCGACCAGTGGCGCGATCGTCCCACCGATGGAATTGAACGCCTGCGCGAGGGTCAGGCGGAAAGGCGCGCTGTGCTCAGGCCCGAGGATGGTGACGTAGGGATTGGCCGCGGTCTGCAGAGCCGTAACACCGGCGCCGACGATGAACACAGCGGTGAGGAACAGCGGGAAGCTCACCAGCCTGGCCGCGGGAACAAATAACAGCGCGCCCACGACCTGAATGAACAGGGAGACGACCATGGTCTTCTTGTAGCCGATCGCCTCAATCAGGCGCGCCGTCGGGCTGGAAAACACAAAATAGGCCAGGAAAAACGCCGACTCCGCCAGCATCGCCCAGCCATAGCCCAGCGTGAAAACCTTCCTCAGGTGCGGCACCAGAGCCATGTTCAGGTTGGTGATAAATCCAAACAGAAAGAACAGGCTGGTGATGATGATGAACGGCCCGACGTAGCTTTGCCCGGCGACACTCGCCGGCGGCACTTGTTTGGTTGCCATATGCTGTGTTTCTCCGCTTCCCTGAAAAAACTGAATGGTGCCCCCGGCCAGTTCTCAATCGCTTGAGCCGAGCCGCACAGATCACTATAAGGATGCGCGGCGCAATTGCATACAGAAGAAATTCGAGGTCCGGGAAGACAGGCCCCTGGGTCACCCTCGCTGTGAACCGCGCCTTCCCTCAACCCTGTAACCTGCAACCCGCACCCTGTTCCCTGTACCCTGTTCGGTGATGCCGACGCTTCTTCTCTCCGGCCGACCGCTTACCCTGGACGAAATTTGCCAGGTCTCTCTCGCGGATTTCCCCGTCGCGCTCGATCCGGCGGCGCTGCCGCGCATTCGCGCCTCGCGCGCCGTGGTGGATGGGCTGCTGAAACGCGGCGAGACAGCATATGGCGTGAACACCGGCTTCGGGAAGCTCTCCGATGTGCGGATCGAGCCGGGCGAGGTGCGGGCGCTGCAGCGCAATCTGGTGCGGAGCCATGCCTGCGGAGTGGGCGAGCCGCTGCCCGGCGACGCGGTGCGCGCCATGCTGCTGCTGCGCGCCAATGTCCTGGCGAAGGGATTCAGCGGGGTGCGGCCCGAGCTGATCGAGATGCTGCTGGCGCTGCTCAACCGGCGCATTCATCCGGTGATTCCCGCGCGCGGCTCGGTGGGAGCGAGCGGCGATCTGGCGCCCCTGGCGCATCTGGCGCTGGCGCTGACGGGCGAAGGCCTGGTGCTGGTGGAGGGCCGGCAGTTGCCCGCGGCCATGGCGCTTCTGCAGGCGGGGATTCCGCCGCTCGTGCTCGAGGCCAAAGAAGGACTGGCCCTGCTGAACGGCACGCAGGCCATCACCGCGGTGGGCGCGCTGGCGCTGGCGCGGGCTCTGCGCGTTGTCGAGCTGTCGGATCTCGCCGGGGCGATGACCCTGGAAGCGCTGAAAGGAACGCCGACGCCGTTCGACGAGCGGATTCACGCGGTGCGGCCGCACGCCGGGCAAATCGCGGTGGCGGCGCATCTGCGCGGATTGTTGGCCGAAAGCGAGATTCGCGAGTCGCATCGCGAAAACGATCCGCGAGTGCAGGATGCGTATTGTTTGCGCTGCATCCCGCAGGTGCATGGTGCGGTGCGCGACGCCCTCGCGGCAGCGCGGGCGACGTTCGAAATTGAAACAGGCGCTGCTACAGATAATCCGCTGGTTTTTCCCGAGGGCGAGATCCTTTCCGGCGGAAATTTTCACGGCGCGCCGTTGGCGCTCCCGCTGGACTCGGCCGCCATTGCGCTGACCACGCTGATGGGCATAGGCGAGCGGCGCATCGACCGGCTGGTGAATCCCGACATCAACGAGGGATTGCCGCCGTTTCTGTCGCGCACGCCGGGGGTTTCGTCGGGATTCATGATTGCGCACATCGTTGCCGCCGCGTTGCTGAACGAATCGAAGGTCCTCGCGCATCCGGCAAGCGCGGACAGCGTGCCCACCTCGGGCGGCAAGGAGGATCACGTCTCGATGGGCATGACGGCGGCGCTCAAGTTCCGGCAATCGGTGGAGAACGCCGAGAGGCTGTTGGCGATTGAGCTGTTGTGCGCGGCGCAGGGACTCGAGTATCGTTTGCCCCTGAAGCCGGCGCGGCGCGTCGGAGATGCGGTTGCGCAGGTGCGGCTGGTGGCGCGGCCTCTGGATGAGGATCGGGTGCTTTCGAACGACATCGAAGCGCTGGCGGAGACGGTGCGCAGCGGGCGTTTTGACGCTTGGCGGGGCTGAAAAGAGTCGACCTCGGAATTTGCGCACCCTCAGCAGTCAGCAGCACGTCACGGCCGCATCAGCGATGGCTGAAATTGAAGAGCCGAACGGTGATCACCGCGACGATGGCGACGGTTGCCGAAGCGATACGGTGCAGGGCGAGCAAGGCAGGGCTCTCCAGATTCGGCACGCTAAGCTGAGCGCCGGTTGCGAACAGCGCGACAGTGGCAACGGCCAGAACGGCAATCGCAGCGAGTTGAGCGGCGCCTGTTCCGTGCAAACGGATCGCGTGGTAGATGGAGATGGAAGCGAAAATGACCCAGGCAACGGCCAGCAACTTGTGAAACACGGACAACGGCGCGTTGAGCGGCTTGCCAAGCGCACCCATCCAGATGCCAGTGATAAGAGTGAAGAGGAGGAGTGAGCCGATCAGGACGAGCCTTTGCATGGCGGTCTCCGCGGCTCCATGTTAGTACTCGATCCCGCGCTGTGCCAGCACTCCTTTTTCATACGCGTGCTTCACCTGCTTCATTTCCGTGACCGTATCGGCGATGGCGACAAGCGAAGGATGCGCGTTGCGGCCGGTCAGGATGACGTGCACCATCTCGGGGCGCGCCTTGAGCGTCTCGACCACCTTCGCCGGATCGAGCATGCCGTAGCTGATGGCGTAGTTGATCTCGTCGAGGATGACCATGTCCCATTCGCCGGAGAGGATCGCCTGGCGCGCTTCTTCCCAGGCTTCTTTCACGAGGCGTATGTCTTCGGGATCGGTTTCCGCGCCGCCGATTTTCACAAAGCCGCGGCCCATCTGGCGCAGCACGAAGTTATCGCCGAAAGCTTTCGTGGAGTCGAGCTCGCCGTAGTGCCAGGAGCCTTTCAGAAACTGGAGCATCAGCACGCGCATGCCGTTACCCACCGCGCGCAATGCTGTGCCCATCGCGGCGGTAGTCTTGCCCTTGCCCGCCCCGGTGTTGATGAGGATCAGTCCCTTGCGCGATTCGGGGGTTTCGATCACGGTTTACTCTAGCCCGCTACCGGCTTCCAGCTACTGGCTTCCAGCTTCCTGCTTCCAGCTTCCGGCTAGCGGCTTCCTGCTCGATGATACGGGTGTCCGGCAAGGATCGTCAGTGCACGGTAAACCTGCTCGGCGATCACGACCCGAGCCAGCTCGTGCGCCAGCGTCATCGGACCGAGCGAAAGCCGCATCGCATCGACTGCTGGACCGGCGCCTTTCCCTGCACCGTGCAACCTGTACCCTGTGCCCTGCTTTGACCAGCCGTCAGCGGGGCCGATGGCGAAGATCACCAGCTGGCGGCCGTCGTCGCGCTCGCGTCCCAGCCATGCCGCAAATTCTTCCGACCCCATCTGCTTGCCGCGCTCGTCGAGCAGAACGACGGTGGGCGTGGTGCGCGCGCGCTCGCGCTCAATTGCTTCCCACAGCGCTTCTTCGGATCGAAACACGGGAGCATCGACTGCCGCTTTTCCTGCGCCGGGAAGAAGCGTTGCGATCCGGTCGAGATACATCCGCGTCAGCTCTTCGAATCCCTCCCGCGGGCGGGATCCGATGGCGGCGATCCGGATTCTCACAATGCGTCACGCAACAGCCGGCCCGGATTTCCTGACCAGCTTTGCGGCAATGAAGGCCAGGACGCCGATGATGACGCCGGAGATGATGCCCACCAGCGGCCCGGTGATGGACATCATCAGGCGCGGCGAGACCGAGGGCGGCAGCCTCTGCATCATGTCGGCTTCCGGGGCATGCATGGCCAGGTACGTGCGCACAAAGATGATGTGGCTGGCCGTGATCCAAACGCTGTTCAGCACCCCTACCAGCAGGCCGTTGAGAAACGGGCGTGCCGTGTCGCGGAGAACCCACGCGGAGAACAGGAAGATGACCAGCCAGCACCAGGGCTCAAGCCGCTGGGAGATGAAGAAGACGGTGCCGAGGCCCATGGCCAGGCCGAACAGCGAGAGCAGGAAAATGAGTCTCCAGTTCATGGCGTTGACTGCCCCTCTCCTTTGGGGGTGCGTGCCGGGTTGGACGGCGGGTGCCGCCCACGTCGTCTCGTTCCTTGCGTGCGCGCACCGTTGATGTTTTTCGCGGGGCCAACAGGCTACCACGACCCGGTCGACCCGGCGTCCGAATCGGAGCAGCAAGCCCTGTTATAGTGAGTAAGGCGCTCCCATCCGGCATCGGGTCGGGACGGCCCTTCCAACCTCAACGGCGCCATGGTGTAACTGGTTAACACGCCGCCCTCTCAAGGCGGAGAGTTCGGGTTCGATCCCCGATGGCGCTG
Organism: Acidobacteriaceae bacterium; assembly: GCA_030038115.1. Classification (GTDB taxonomy): domain Bacteria; phylum Acidobacteriota; class Terriglobia; order Terriglobales; family Acidobacteriaceae; genus Palsa-343. The sequence continues at coordinate 5,615 of JASHPM010000174.1, forward strand.
CCCACCCTTGCATCGGCCCCTTCGGTGATGACCATCACATGCAACGACGCACTCCATATTGTATACAATGCTCGTGCCAGCAGTCGTGACCGCGTCACAACCACGCTCTGAAAACATGGAGCCGCGCCGAGGGCTCGTCTTCAACCTCATGCGCTTTGCCCTGCACGACGGGCCTGGCATTCGCACCACTGTTTTTCTCAAAGGCTGCCCCCTCGACTGCTGGTGGTGCCACAACCCTGAGGGCCGCTCCCCTAAGAGACAAGTTGTGTACGTCGCGGAACGCTGCATTCATTGCGGCGACTGCGTGCGCGCCTGTCCCGAAGGGGCGCTGCAATTGGGCGAGTCGGTTGTCCGCGACCCGCATTTGTGCCGGCTGCATACCCGTTGCGTCGATGCTTGCTCAACCGGCGCGCAAACCGTTTTCGGCCGCTGGATGTCGGTCTCGGATCTCACCGCCGAAATTCTGAAGGATCGGATTTTCTTCGATGAATCGGGTGGGGGCGTAACCGTCTCCGGGGGTGAACCCCTGACGCAGGCCGATTTCCTTGAAGCATTGCTCGCGGCTTGCCATGCTCTGCGGATCCACACCGTTGTCGACACCTGCGGTTACGCGGAAAGCCATGCGGTCGAGCGCATCGCCAGCAACGTCGACCTGTTTCTCTTCGACCTCAAGCTCATGAACCCGGAGAAACACAAAAAGTACACAGGCGTGAGGAACGACCGCATCCTGGCGAACCTGACTCTGCTGGCGAAAAGCGGAAGGGCTGTGATTGTCAGGATACCCGTCATTCCTGGAGTCAATGACGACGAAGACAATCTCGCCGCTGTTTCCAGGTTCCTGACGCCGCTGGGGCTCAGAAATGTGGACCTTCTTCCCTGGCACCAGATTGCCGCCGGCAAGTATGCGCGGCTCGGTCTCACATACCGCATGGAAGATCTACTTCCTCCCACGGAGGAACACCTGCAGGCCATCGCCGCCCCGCTGCGGCGGGATGGATTTCACGTTCGAATTGGAGGCTTGTCATGAATGAACGCGTTGCCGGATTGCGCCGCGAAACCCTCGAAACAAAACCCAGCATATCCATCGAACGCGCGGCTCTGCTTACTGAGTTTTGCCGCAACGACAACACCACTTCCGTCCCCATCCGGCGCGCCCGCGCTTTTCAGTATTTGCTGGAACATAAGGAAATCTGCATAGGGCCCTGCGATCTGATCGTGGGCGAGCGTGGCCCCGCGCCCAAAGCCACGCCAACCTTTCCCGAACTCTGCTGTCACAGTTTGGACGATCTGGACGTCCTCAACTCGCGCGAGAAAACTTCCTATGCCGTCGATCGGCAGGTGCGCCAGACCCACAAAGAAGTTGTCATCCCTTACTGGCGGGGCCGATCCATGCGCGACCTGATCTTCGCGGAGATGAGCCCGGAATGGAAGGCCGCCTACGAGGCCGGCATCTTCACCGAATTTATGGAACAGAGAGCGCCTGGACACACGGTGCTCGGCGACGTGATCTATCGCAAAGGTCTGCTCGACCTGAAGGCCGACATCGAGCAGGCCTTGTCCTGCCTGGATTATTTCCATGATCCCGAAGCCTGCGCCAAACGTGACGAGCTGCGGGCCATGGCGATTGCCGCTGATGCCGTGATGCGCTTTGCCGAACGTCATGCCGAGAAGGCGGAAGCCCTGGCGGCAGTTACAACTGAAACCGTTCGCAGGTCGGAATTGCTGAAGATCGCGGACGTCTGCCGTCATGTGCCCGCGCACGCGCCCCGGGACTTCCAGGAAGCTCTGCAGGCCTACTGGTTTACGCATCTGGGCGTAGTCACCGAGTTAAATACCTGGGACTCCTTCTGCCCCGGACGCTTTGACCAGCACCTCTATCCCTTTTACCGCAAAGGCATGGAGGAAGAGACGCTGACCCGGGAGGAAGCGAAAGAGCTACTCGAGTGCCTGTGGGTGAAGTTCAATAACCAGCCCGCTCCACCCAAGGTGGGCGTCACTGCGGCCGAGAGCGGTACTTACACCGACTTCGCCAACATCAACAATGGTGGACTCAAACGCGATGGATCGGACGGAGTCAACGACGTCACGTATCTCATTCTTGATGTCATCGATGAGATGCACTTACTCCAGCCGTCTTCTAACTTCCAGGTCAGTAAGAAAAGTCCCGAGGCTTTCCTGAAGCGCGGGCTGGAGATCGTTCGCCAAGGTTGGGGACAGCCCTCCATTTTCAACGCCGATGCGGTCGTCGAGGAGTTGTTGCGCCAGGGCAAATCGCTGGAAGATGCGCGTTGCGGAGGCATCTCCGGCTGCGTGGAGACCGGCGCTTTCGGAAAGGAAGCTTATATCCTCACTGGTTACTTCAACCTGCCCAAGGTGCTCGAGATCGCTCTTAACAATGGAGTCGATCCGCTTACGGGAAAACGCATCGGAATCCAGACCGGCAGCGCCCGCGACTTTGCGTCGTGGCAACAGCTCCTGGATGCGTTTCGCAGCCAGCTGCATCACTTTGTCGATGTCAAAGTTAGCGGCAATAACATCATCGAACGGCTGTATGCCATGTACATGCCCGCTCCATTCCTTTCCCTTCTCGTCGAGGACTGCATCGCCAAAGGCAGGGACTATAACGACGGAGGCCCACGTTACAACACCAATTACATCATGGGGGTTGGTCCTGCCACTTGCGCGGACAGCCTTGCGGCCATCAAGTACCATGTTTTCGATCGCGGGGACCTCACCATGGACGAGTTACTCGAAGCAGTCGCTCATAACTTTGATGGCCACGACAAAACACGCTTGTTGTTGTGGAACAAAACCCCTAAGTTCGGCAACGACGATGATTATGCCGACCCCATCCTGCAGGATGTCTTCAATGCGTTTTTCGATGAGATAAATGGGCGCCCAAACACCAAAGGCGGCTACTACCGTGTGAATTACCTTTCCACCACCTGCCACGTGTATTTCGGATCGATGACCGGAGCTACTCCCGACGGGCGCAAAGCCCTGGAGCCTCTTTCCGACGGCATTTCTCCGGTGCAGGGCGCCGACCAGCACGGGCCGACCGCTGTCATCAAGTCAGCGGCGAAGTTCGATCATCTGCGCACCGGTGGAACCCTGTTGAACCAGAAATTCACGCCGCAGTTGCTCAAAGGCGACGAGGGGCTCAGCAAGATCGCACAACTGGTCCGCTCCTATTTCCGCCTCGACGGCCACCATATCCAGTTCAACGTAGTTACCGCGGCTACGCTGCGAGCGGCACAGGCGGAGCCTGAGAAGTATCGCGACCTCATCGTACGGGTCGCTGGGTACAGCGATTACTTCTGCGATCTCACCCGCGCACTGCAGGACGAAATCATCGCCCGCACCGAGCACGAGTCGTTCGCTCCTGCTACAACGGAGCCGGTCACGGTCTGAAACTGGACTCCAGCCCGGTTTCGCCCCCATCTGGCTGTTCGCTCTACTCTCCCAGGCGTACTCTCTGTCGCAGCGGTAGGTTATCCGACGAGCCGCCCACGAAGAACGTGTATTCTCCCGGAACCAAGCTCCACTCGTCCTTCCCCACATCGAAAATCGAGAGATACTGCGCCGGAATCTTCAGCGCGACCTGCCTGCTTTCGCCCGGATTCAACTGCGTTTTTTGCCAGCCCACAAGACGCCTGGCAGGTTCCCCTGCGCCCGGGGGAAAAGATGCGTAGACCTCGGCAACCTCCGCTCCGGCGCGGTTGCCTGTATTTTTAATCGTGAAGCTCACACTAACTCCGCCCTCAACCTTTACGCGCAAGCCGGAGTAGCCGAACGTAGTGTAGGAGAGCCCAAAGCCAAAGGGAAACAGCACGGCTTTCCGCTGCGCATCGTACCATTTGTAACCAACAAGCAATCCTTCGTTGTAGTTAAGCTGTACAGCAGGGCGCTCCTTGCCGGGGCCGCCGAGCCAGGCGGAAAGATGCGCAAAAGCGCCGTTCTGCCACCGCGACGGAGGCGGCTTGACGATCGCGGGTTGCGACATATCGGCATCGCGCAGAGGAAAAGTGATCGGCAATTTGGCGCACGGGTTCACTTCTCCAAACAGAATGTCGGCAACCGCCTCGGCTCCGCGGCTCCCCGCATACCACGCCTCCAGAATGCCGCTTACCTTGCCGGCCCATGGCATGAGGGCGGGACTGCCCGTTTCCAGCACCACAATCGTATGCGGGTTCGCGGCCGCAACCTGCTCCACCAGCGCATCCTGGTTCCCGGGAAGAGACAGGGTGGCAAGATCCATACCCTCGCTTTCCCATTGATAGACAAAAACAATGGCAACATCGGCAGCGCGAGCCAGAGCGGCAGCCGCAACGGGATCTCTCCCGGGATCGTACTCGACTCGCGCGTGCCCCGCTCTCGCCTGCAAAGCCTTCAGCGGCGACGTCGGAAACCACACTTCCCACCGCCATGGCACACCGCTCCCGAGGTTCAGCGCGCTCCCGGCCGGCGGGTCGACCTGGCCTGAGCCGCCCCCGGAAATCATGGCAACATCGGCATGCGCGCCAATCACAGCAATGGTGCGGAGCCGGGCGGCGTCCAGTGGAAGCTGCTCATCCTGGTTCCGGAGCAGAACCATGCTCTCCTCCGCCAGGTGCTGCGCGCTATTGAGATCGCGCTCGGCATCAATGGGGCCGCTTTCCGGAGGATCGTCGACGATGCCGCTGGCAAACTCCGCTCGCAGGATGCGGCGAACGTGTTCATCCAGCTCGGCCATGGGAACTCTGCCGGCGAGCACGGCCCGCTTCATCGCTTCTCCATAGAAGACAGACGACGGCTCTTCATTGTCCAGGCCGGCCGCGGAGGCCTTCACCGTATTGTGTGTTGCACCCCAGTCCGAAAGCACAAAGCCTGGAAATTTCCAGTCTTTTCTGAGCACCTCGGTCAACAGATACTTGTTCTGGCAGGAGAAGTCGCCATTCACGCCGTTATAAGCGCACATCACGGCTCCAGCCTGTGAATCGCGCAGCCCAATTTCGAATGCCAGCAAATCGCTCTCGCGCATGGCTCGCCGATCAATATTGGCATTGAGCGTGTGCCGGTCGCTTTCCCGGTCGTTCATGGCAAAGTGCTTCATGTCCCCGATCACATGCTGGGCCTGCGTCCCCGCCACCTCCTGGCCGGCGATTGTGCCCGCAAGAATGGGGTCTTCCCCCAGGTATTCAAACGTGCGCCCGTCGCGCGGCTCTCGCGCCAGGTTTACGCCTCCGCCCAGAGACATGTTGTAACCCTGGGCGCGCAATTCCCGTCCCAATAGCGCGCCGTATTCATAGGCGGCGTTCCCATCCCAGGTCGCCGCCAATGCCAGATCGTCCGGCAACGCCGTGGAATCGCGGCCATTCCTGCGGCTGCGCGTCACGCCGTAGGACGCATTCGTCATCTGAATCCCGGGGATCCGCAAGCGTGGAATGCCCACCACGTAGCCCACCCCTCCATTGGAATGCAGCACGTCCAGGTTCATCGTGCCCAAACCATGCCAGCCTGTTCCGTGCAGTAAGCAGATCTTCTCCTCCAGAGTCATCCGCTTCAGGACCAGATCGGCCCGCGCATCCGGTGAAAGAGCGCGGTCCAGCCATGGATACTGGAGGGCGTTCCCGGCATTTCCATGGGGGGCGTACTGCCCGCA
>JASHPM010000017.1 GCA_030038115.1 Acidobacteriaceae bacterium
CTTTTTTTCCCGGGAAGCCGCTCCGCGGAGTCGCTAGAATCGTTGCATGCTCCTCGACGGCATCTTCCCGGCGATCACCACTCCGTTCTACCCCGACGGCCGCCTTTACCTGCGCAAGCTCGAGCACAACGTCGAGCACTACTCGCGCACTCCGTGCGCGGGAATCGTCGTCCTCGGATCCACCGGCGAAGCCATCATGCTCAGCGACGATGAATCCCACGACGTTCTGCGCCATGCCGTATCCGCCGCTGCCCCGGAGAAGGTCCTGCTCGCCGGAGTGGGCCGCGAAAGCCTCCGCGAGACCCTCCGCCTCGCCGAATATGCCGCCGAGCACCGCTATGACGCGGTGCTGGTCCGCACGCCGCACTACTACACGCCGTACTACGGATTGACGGCCGGCGCCCCCGGCCTGCTCACCTACTACCGCGCCCTCGCCGATTCCTCGCCGCTGCCGGTGGTCCTCTACAGCATCCCGAAATTCACCCACACCGAGTTGCCCATTGAAACCGTCGCCGAGCTGGCGCAGCACCCGAACATTATCGCCATCAAGGATTCCTCCGGCAGCCTCGAACGCCTGGCCGCGCTGGTCGCGGCCACCCGCTCCGCTCCAAAGCGCACGGTGCTCGTCACGCCCGTCTTCCACGCCTTCACGGACCGCATGATGCTCGCCGAAGCCGAGGTCAACGCGCTGATGCCAGGGTTCGTCTCCGCCGACGTGCTGACCGGCAGTCTCGCCCCGGCCGGCGTTGCCGCGCCCATCGTCAAAACCGCGCGCCAGAAGGAAATCGGCTTCCAGATTCTCACCGGCTCCGCGGACACGCTGCTCCCCGCGCTCGAGGCCGGCGCGAACGGGGCCGTCCTGGCCTTCGCCGCTCCGGCACCCCAGGCCTGCCAGGAGATCTACACTGCCTGGAAGGAAAACGACCCCGCCGTCGCGCGCGAGAAACAGCAGCGCATCGTGGAAGCCTCGCGGGTGGTGGCCGGCAAATTCGGCGTCCCCGGGCTCAAGCACGCCTGCGACGTCAATGGTTATTACGGCGGCGTTCCGCGCATCCCACTCCTGCCTCTCACGGCCGATCAGCAAGCGGAAGTCGCCGCCGTCATGGCCGACGCTCGCAACTGAGCGCACTGTCTTATTTCTGCAACAGTCGCCGGCCCGCCGCATGCGGCCTTGACATTTCATCCGGCCAGGGCAGACCATGCCTCTGCCTCTCCAGGAGCATCCTCTTCACTCGCGAGATTTCTCGCTTGTACCCTCCTGCGTGACGCTGGGCCCCAACGTTCCCCCCAAAAATGCGCCGCCGGGTTCGATAATCCGAGCCCTCGTGCCCTGAAACCTCAACCCCGCGCACTGCACACGCCGAACCGTGCCGCCGCTGTTCCCCTCAGCTCCGGCTGGCCGGCGATGGCTCGCGCGTCATAGCTCAGGAGGGCTTACCCACATGAAAGATCGCACGGTTGTTGTACTCGCACTCTCCAGTCTGTTCGTCGCGTCCGGCCTGGTCGCCGCGGCTCAGGACGCCACACCACCCGCTCCGCCCAAGGTTCTCGTCATCGACCGCGAGTACCTCAAGCCGGGCAAGGGCGGTAGCCAGCACGCCATCACCGAAGGCGCCTTCGTCAGGGCGGCCAAAGAGGCCAAATGGACCACTCACTACATCGCCATGGACTCCATGTCCGGACCCAACCGCGCCCTCTTCCTGTTCGCCTACGATTCCTTCGATGCATGGGGCAAGGACTCGCTATTCCAGACCTCAGGCGCTTTCGGCGCGGCCAACGATGCTGCCCTTATCGCCGACGGCCAGCTGCTCAGCCGCTCTGAAGCCCATGCCTACCTTTACCACCCGGAGATGAGCCTTCACATCGGCATGGACATTTCCAAAGCGCGCTTCTGGCAGTTCCAGAGCTTCCGCGTCAAGCCCGGCCACGACATGGATTGGGCCGACCTGGTGAAGATCTACACCGACGGCTTCGCCAACATCCCCGCGGCCAACTGGGCGATGTACGAAAGCCAGTTCGCCGAGGATAACGGCGGCGTTTGGGTCAGCATCACCCCGATGAAAACCCTCGGCGAAGTCGACAGTGGCATCGCCGACGGCGGCAAATTCTGGGACGGTCTCAGCGCCGCGAACAAGAAGCGGATTGAAGACCTGGCCGCCGCCTGCATCGAGTCATCCCAGAGGAACGTCTTCGTCGTCAACCCCAGCGAGAGCTATGAGGACCCAGCCTGGGACACCTCCGCTCCCGAGATATGGGGCAAGCACTAACCTTCACCCATCAACCCAACTCCAGGGGAGGTCCGCATTCATCCGGACCTCCCTTTTTCCAAAGGGAAAAATGTTGGGCGAGGAACGGACGATCAGCGAAAGTCCTTCGCCAGGCGGCCTCAACCGACGCGCCGCCAGTAACCGCATTTTCTATTCCCATTGAGTCCGCAAAATTGACACTCTTAGGGGATTCCGACCTGTTTTGTGTGGGGCGTAGGGTTCCCACTCATGATCTATACAGCAGGCCAACCGGTGCGCGTTACCCACAGCGGCGCTATCGGCAAGGTCTTCCTTAAACTGCCTTTGCGCGAGGTCTATCTGGTCCAGTTCCCGGGCTTTCCCGTCGTCGAAAAGATTTACAACGGATGCGACCTCGAAGCCGTTCCTCTTGCTGCTGCCATGGAGGCCAAACCGGCCTTCACCACCACGCCTGACCATGGTCACGGGATCACCGCTAGCCGGTGATATTAATCACATCTCGCCCAGGCAGATCGGCGCAGCATGGTTCCTACCTAAACGGTAGAAGGCAGGTATCACGATGCAAGCCGCTGAGGTTATGACCCGGTTAATCGAGATCGAGAAGATCGTTGGAAAGGCCGATCCCGTGGAACTCCGCTCGCTGCTGATCCGCGTAGAGGAGGGACTCCTGCATCTGGAGCAGCTGACCCTGGAAGCGCTGCGGGAGAATGCCATGCTGCGGATGCAGATGGAGAACGAAAAGCTCTCACCGTTCCTGATGGAAGACCGGCCGTTCGATGCCTGATCGCGGTTGCGGTTTGAACGGCGCTGAAGTCTGTTAGCTGCTGACCTCCTTTTTCACTTTTTGTGTGCCTTTTTGCGTATGGGGGCCACCCCACCCCTGCCCGGCCATTTTGCGGACACTTTGTTTTCATCAACGTAGCGATGTTGGCGAGCTCGATAACAGGCAAGGGACCTGGAATGAGTCAGTTGTAACTCGGCCGAGTTTGATGCAGACCTGGCCGAGTCTGAATCACACTCGGCTGCTTCGGCCGGGGAGAGCACACGCGTGCCTGGCGAATCCGGCACCGAGCAGAAGCGGCATTCGAGAGCCAAGGTTGGTTTTCCTCCGAGCATGCAAAAGGGCCGCCGCGGCGGCCCTTCTTTATGCCTGATTGGCGGGGGAAAATTCTTTTTACCCCCTATTATCAGAATACCAAGTCCGGAGAATTAGAAGGCCAACTTTCTTTGGGGTTGTTGGCGGGGAAGTGGCGTGGAATGAGGGACAACACTTTGGTACCGCAGGCGAAAAACTTGACAAAAACAGCCGGTAGCCCGTAGCGGGTGGCGACTTTACCCCCCGAGTACCCCACGCGTGGCGTTGGCGGATTTCTGCGCGACCAGATTGGCGAAAAGCCACGGGAAGTCCTCCGGCGC
>JASHPM010000175.1 GCA_030038115.1 Acidobacteriaceae bacterium
GCGGTATTGCTGATCGAGCACCCCCAGCTCCGCATTCGCCTGGGCCAGCGTGGCCCCCGGCGCAAGGCGGGCAACGAATTCGAGATAGCCCACGCCCATGCGAATGCGCTGCGCCGGCATCAGCGTCAGCTCGAAATAGCGCGGCGTCCACACATCCGCTTTGCCGACGAACGGAAACTCCACTCCGGCAGGCAGTACGCCAACAACGGTATGCGGCACGCCGTCGAGCGAAATACTGGTCCCGACAATATTGGGATTGCTGCTGAAGCGCGTTCGCCACAGTGCGTTGCCAAGCAGCACCACCGGATGGCCTTCAGGGCGCCCCTCATCGGCGGTAAAGCTGCGGCCCAGCTCCGGGCGAACACCGAGCATCGAGAAGAAATTCGGCGTCACCCGCGCCACCGGGACCTGCACCGGCTCGCCAATGCCCGTGAGATTGAAATTGTCGTTCGTAAACGCCGCCACCTCAAGGGTCCTGGCGTGGTCGCGCAGCAACTCGTAGCGGAGCAGCGTCAGCGGCCGGCTGTCGGAGTCGGCGAAGCGGATGCTCACCAGCTGTTGCGGCTGCCGGTAGGGAAACGGCCGCAGCAGCAGCGCGCTGGTGACCGAGAAGATCGCGGTGTTGGCTCCGATGGCCACCGCCAGCGTGAGCACGGCGACGAGCGTGAAGCCGGGATTGCGGCGCAGCATGCGCAGGCCGAAGCGAAGGTCGCGGAGCAGAGTCTGCATGCAGGGATTATCGCTGGCTGGCTTCGCCGGCGGCAACGCGGCGATTGAATTCCGCGGAGCCTTTGCGCGGAACGCTGAGCGTCTGCCAGTGGTCGTGCGCGTAATGCTTCGCCAGCAGGACGATCTGCCCCACGTGGTGCGGATAGTGCGCGAGCTGGCGGTTGATCGCCTGCATCACCGAGTGCGCTTCGCCGCGAATGGTAATTATGCGGCCAAGATCGGCTTCAGTAAGCGGCTCCAGAGCGCCGAAAAGGCTGGCCCAGCCGGCTTCCCACATTTTCAGAACATCGGCCCGGGTCGCAGGCGGCTCCTCAAACTCGCTGTCGCGATTGCGGTTCGGCTTTTCACCGTCGGTCGTCAGGAAATCGGTCCAGCGCGAGCGCATGTTGCCCGCCATGTGCTTCACGATGATGGCAACGGAATTGGCTTCGCCGTCGAGCGTCGCGAACAGCTGCTCTTCGGTCAGTTGATCCATGGCGCGCTCGGCGAGCTTCTTATAGTAGGCGAACACGGCAAGCGCGTCTTCAAGGTATGAGGTGGTAAATTTGAGCGCCATCACATCAGTCTAGCCAGGGAGTTCCGCTGGGTGTAGCGCGTCTTACGCCCGCTTTTCCTCTGTGCCGGCCAGAGCATAATACTTTGAAGCATCTCCGCGCTTAAACAGCGCATACCACGCATCGAGCGACGCATCGCTGTAGAGCTGCAGTCTCCCGAAGATCTGGTAGGCGAAGTCCACCGGCGCGATTCCCGATGCGGTTATCAGATTGTCGTCTGCGATGGCGGGAATGTCCCGGTACAACGAGCGGCCGTGATATCCGCTGGCTTTCAGATATTCCGGCGCATTGCTGGTGTGCAGGCGATTATCCAGGAAGCCGGCACGCGCCAGCGCCAGCGTGGCCGCGCATATGGCAGCGACAGGCACCTCGTCAGCCAGGAATTCCGCAGCCTTGGCGATCGCTTCTGTGTTCTCGCCCCGTTCCCAGGCCTCTCCTCCGGGCAGAATGAGCATTGCGCTGTCGTCCGGGGAGATCGATGCGAGAGCTAATTCGGGCTGAATGCGCACGCCGCCTATGGTGATCACGGGGTCCTGCGTCAGGCCCACCGTCGCGACCCGATAGCGCCCCGGCTGGCGCTGAAACCTGGGATTGTTGATGCCGGCAATGGCAAACGAAGGCTCCCAGTCGGCCATGGAGTTGAATATAAATAAATGGACAGTTTCCGCGTCCATGCATACCTCAAACGCGCGGTGAGCAGAAGTCGTGTTCCGCAGGCATGGATGATTGTACTTCCGCCCCTTGCGTCCTGACCGGCTCGTTCCTGACTATTCCGCACGCAGCGCCTGCATGGGATTAATCGTCGCGGCACGGCGGGCGGGCACGAGCGATGCCACCATCGCCAGCATCAGCACCAGCAACGCGGCCAGGACCAGCACCACCGGATCGAGTGTGCTGACCCCGAACACGAACGACTTGAGCAGACGTGACGCAGCGATGGCTCCGGCGAGGCCGATGATGCTTCCCGCTGCCGCGAGCTTGAGACCGGAGATCATCACCAGGCCGACGATGCCCGAGCGCTGCGACCCCAGCGCCATGCGGATGGCCATCTCCTGCACGCGCAGCGCGACGGTGAATGCGATCACGCTGTAGATGCCCAGCACCGCCAGCAGAAGCGCGGCTGCCGCAAATGAAGAGATCAGAACCGTATTGAAGCGGCGCGGCGCTTCCGAGTCGCTGAGGGCGTGTTCCATGGTCTCGAGCGGGAAGAGCGGAAGCTGCGGATCGAGCGAGCGCACCGCGGAGCGGAGCTCGTTGATGACCATCTCGGGCGGCATGGAGGTGCGCAGAATGATGTAGCCGCCATTGCCCTGGAGGTCGGCGGGATTGGCGAGCGCGCCGATGGCTTTTTCATATTGGTCGATGGGGATGTAGAACTGGTCGCGCGGCGCGGCGTCGGGCGAGCCTTCCTTCATCTCGGCGACTTCGCCGACGACGGTGGCCCAGTTCGTCTGCATCTCCCGGGTGCCGAGACGGATGCGGTGGCCGATGGGGTCCTGACCGGGCCAGCAGTGGTCGGCAAGGGTCTTGTTCACGATGGTGACCAGCTGAGTGTCGGGCTTGTTGTCAGCCTCTGTGAAGAGGCGGCCACGGAGCAGCGGCGCGCCCATGGCCCCGATGACATCGCCTTCCACCTGGATCGCCGTTGCCAGATCGAGGGTGCCGGCTTTCGCGGGCTCGTAGCCCTCGGCCACGAAAGCATTGTTGCTGTTGGTGCCGTTGGCGGGCAGGAACGAGGTGAGCCCTGCGTGGGTGACGCCGGGGAGGGTCTGAACGCGATCGAGCAGCGCGCGGTTGAAGGTGTCGACGGCGGTCTGCGTGCCGTACTGCTGGCGGGGCAGGTTGTATCCGGCGGCGATGAGGTGGTCAGTGCGGTAGCCGAGGTCGGCGTCGCGCATCTTCTCGAAGCTGCGCAGCAGCAGGCCTGCAGCGGCGACGAGGACGATAGCGACGGCGATCTCCGCGATCACGAGGCCCGAACGCAGGCGCGCGTGGCCGCTGCCGGAGGTGCCGGTGCGTTCGCCTTCCTTGAGCGTGTCGTTGACGCTGGTGCGGATGGCGGCGAAGGCGGGCAGCAGGCCGCAGACGATGCCGGTAAAGATGGCGAGCGCGAAGGCAAACACGACGACGGTCCAGTCGAGCCCGATGTTGGAGATCAGGGGGAGGGTCTCCGGCAACAGGTTCGTCCCCACGTGCAGCGCCCCATCCGCAAGCGCCAGGCCGATCAAACCGCCCGTGA
>JASHPM010000176.1 GCA_030038115.1 Acidobacteriaceae bacterium
CCATGCGTCTGCCTTTACTTTCTGTCCTGGCTCCCTTCGTTTTCGCGGGAGCCCTTTTCGCGCAGGCCCCGGCATTGCCCGCGGGCCAGGCTCACTTCACCCTTGTCCAGGCGAATGACGGAAAAACCGTCGGCTCCGCCGATTGCTCTGTCGCCGCGGCTCCAAATGGCTATCAGGTTGAATCCCACGGCGACCTCAAGATGCCGAAGTTCACCTACTCCTTCACTAACAGCAACCGGCTCGACAGCCAGCTGAACATGGTCCACGACCAGCTCAGCGGCACCGTCAACGGCGCTCAGGTCACCTTCGACATGAAATCCGATCCCTCCGGCCGCCAGTTCCAGATCAGCATCGCCGCCAGCGGCAAGAACACCACCAACAGCTTCGATCGTCATCAGCACACGGTTCTGCTGCCGGACCTCGACCCAGCGGCCTACACCGAGATGGTGCACTTTGCGATCGAGCATCCCGCGACGGCGTGGATCGTAGTTCCCAAGCAGACCGGACTGCTGGTGCCCTCCGAGTACACCGCTAAGCCAGACGTGCATGCCGCATTTCACGGGCAACCAGTCGACGCGCACCATACCAGCGTCATCGTCAGCGACCAGAATGGCATTTCCGTGGAGCTGTATTACACGAGCGAGGGCGCTCTGCTCGAAGCCGATCTGCCCGAGCAGAATTTCTACGTCATCCGCGACGACTTCAAGCTGCAGAACCGCCCGCACTATGAGCCGCCGCGTGGCTCCGCTCCGCCGCCCAACGGTCAGCCGCCGCAGTACTCAGTCCCGCAGGGTGGGCCAGCTCCACAGGCGCAGCCGATGGCTCTGCTCCAGGGAACCTGAGCGATCTCGCACCTTACGTCGCGACGGTGATAACGACCTTTCCTCGGGCGTGTCCCGCTTCGAGATACCGGACCGCCTCCGCGACCTGGCTCAACTCGTAGCTGCGGTCGATCACCGGCGTTACTTTTCCCGACTGCATCAGCTCGGCGATGATGTTCAGGTCGCCTTTGCTCCGTTTTGCCATGAACATGCCAACCTTCTGGCTGATGAACGGGGCTACGACCAGCAGCTTGAGGATGCCTGACAGGATCGCAATCAAGCCGGCGTCCGGTCCTCCCACCACGACGTAACACCCTTTCGGTTGCAGGACCCGCCGCACGTCCGTCAGGGAATGGTTCGCGTAACAGTCCAGAATCAAGTCGTACTTCTGCTCGCCGGTTGTGAAGTCCTGCTGCGTGTAATCGATCCCGTGGTCGGCTCCGATGGACCGGGTCAGCTCGACATTCCTGGTGCTGCAGACGCCGGTCACTTCAGCCCCGAAGTGTTTGGCAATCTGCACCGCGAACGTGCCCACCCCGCCCGCTGCGCCGTTGATCAGGACCTTCTGCCCCGCCTGAATCTGCCCCTTATCGCGTAGTCCCTGCAGCGCTGTGAAGGCCGCGATTGACGCCGAGGCCGCCTGCTCGAATGTCACGTTCTCCGGCTTTTTTGCCACCGCCGATTCCGCCGTGCACACATAATCCGCAAGCGCCCCACGGCACGCGCCGAACACCTCGTCGCCCGGTTTGAACTGGGTCACATTCCGGCCGACGGCCTCCACCACGCCAGCCACATCCACGCCCGGACGTTTGACTTTGCCAGGCCCGACAAACAGACGCAGCAGGAGAGGCTTGCCCTCCATCAGCTTCCAGTCCAGAGGATTGAGAGCCGCGGCACGAACCCTGATCAGGACATCGCCGTCGCCGGGCGTGGGCTTTTCAATTTCCTCGCAGTTGAGAACATCGGGGGAACCAAACTGGCGATAAACGATAGCTTTCATCGGGAGTCACCGCTTTCGGAACGGCTGAAGCATAGTTTTGACGACAAGACCCTGTCAGTGCCCCGTGTCACCTCTCCGCATCAGCCTCTCGCGTTTTCGACGACGTTATGCCTCGGCCGAAAACGCCGTAACCAGGTTGGTCAGCAGGCGCAGCGCGCGGGGCACAGCCTGGCGCAGGGGTCCCGAGATTTCCTCGCCGTAGCCGAAATGCCCGGCTCCGACCGTGAGTGCAAAGGCCCGCGCGGGAGCATGCCCACACAGCGAATGCGCCATCGCCAGCAACGCCGGCGGATCGAGTCGATGGGTTTCGTGCCGGTCATCTTTGGCGCTCACCGGCAACACCCGGATGGCTCCGGGCTCGTCCGCGGCGCACGCATCGACAAAGATGACCAGCTCGGTCGCCGCCAGATCGGCAGCCATCTCCGGCGTGAATTGCTGCGCAGCGACGATCCGCAGACGCGAGGCAGGGAAGAGTTGTTCCGCCGCCTCGGCGATCCGCAGACCAATCCCATCGTCCCGCCGCAGTGAATTACCGCACGCCAGCAGGAGTGCCGGATGGTGCAGCCCATCGGACTTTGCCGCGTTTCTCATGCCGCCTGCCGCTCTACCCTGTAACCTTGTGACCCGTAACCCGTAACCTCGTTCAGTTCCTTCGCACTTCTCGAATCAAAGAACCATCCGGCGCGCACAGCTCGATCGCCAGCGGCATGCGTCCCAGCGCATGCGTGGAGCAGCTCAGGCACGGGTCGAAGGTGCGCACCACGGCTTCCACGCGATTCAGCATTCCCTCCGCGATGTTCTCGCCCTGCACATAGTGCCGCGCCGTCTGCAGAATGCCGCGATTCATTGCTGCGTTGTTGTGCCCGGT
Source organism: Acidobacteriaceae bacterium (assembly GCA_030038115.1). Lineage (GTDB taxonomy): Bacteria > Acidobacteriota > Terriglobia > Terriglobales > Acidobacteriaceae > Palsa-343. Next base: position 2,690 of record JASHPM010000176.1, read on the forward strand.
CGCGATCACCAGGTTCGCCCACGTAATCAGGCCGTTCTCGTCCACTTTGTAGTGATGGATCAGTGTCCCGCGCGGCGCTTCCGCGACCCCGACGCCCTCGAGGCTATTGACCAACGCGGTGGCGCGGACGTGCTTGTCGAGGATGGCCTGATTGGCCACCAGCGATTCGATCTTCTCCGCCGCGTGCAGCATCTCGATCAGCCGCGCGTAGTGGTAATGGAACGAACTGAGCAGCGGCCGGGGCGACATCGCACGAAATGCTCTCCATGCTTCATCGGCCAGAGGCGTATCGCAGCGTTCCGCAAGGTTCAGGCGCGCCAGCGGCCCGACGCGATAGGTTCCACCCGGATATCCGAGCGGCTTGTAGTACGGGAACTTCATATACGTGTACGGCTCGACGGCCTCGCCGATGAATTCGGCGTAGTGCGCCGGATTCAGCTCTCCGGCGATGACGTTGCCTTCCGAATCGATGATCCGCAACGAGCCGTCGTAGTATTCCGGGAGCCCGTGCTCGTCCACCAGCCCCATGAACAACGTCGGGAAATTCGCGAAGACTTCAATTTCCGCGGAGAACTTCTCAACGCAGCCCCTGAACCACTCCAGCGTTCTCACGATTGCCGCCTTTGCCGCGGGAATCATGCCGAGGATCGTGTCCCGCTTCTCCGCGCTCAGCGGCTCGTTCACTCCGCCGGGAACCGTCCAGCCCGGATGAATCCTCTTCCCGGCCAGCAACTCGATAATGCGCTGTCCGAATTGCCGCAGCGCCACGCCATCGGCCCCGATCGACGGGTGCGTGTGCGCCACATGCAGAATGCTGCGCTCCTCCGCGGGCGCGTCCATGCCCAGAAGCAGATCGGGCGAGGACAGATAAAAGAAGCTCAGCGCATGCGACTGGACGAGCTGCGCCAGGTTCATGACGCGCCGCAGATCGGCTGCCACCGCTGGAATCCGCACCGCCAGAATCGCGTCGCAGGCCTTCGACGAAGCCACCAGATGGCTGACCGGGCAGATGCCGCAGATCCGCGCCGTGATGTTCGGCATCTCGTAGAACGGCCGCCCCTCGCAGAACTTCTCGAATCCGCGCAGCTGGGTCACGTGGAAAGTCGCATCCTGAACGATGCCCGCCTCATCGAGCTGAAGCGTGATCTTGCCGTGCCCTTCCAGGCGGGTGACGGGGTCGATGACGATGGTCCGAGGCATGAATCTCTCCGATCAGCCGAAGTGGGCGACGCCGCCCAGCGTGGGAACATGGCCTGCCAGCAGTTCCGACAGCACCCGGTATATCGTGTCCGCCGAAGGTGGACATCCCGGAACGTACACGTCCACGGGCACCACCTCGTGCACCGGCCGCACGCGGTTGAGCAGCGCCGGCACTCCCTCCGTCGGTATCTGAGGCTGCAGCACATTCTGCTCGTAGACGCGCAGCATCACCGGCTGCGGCCCGCAGGTGTTGCGCATGGCTGACACATTCCCCGTCAGCGCACAGTCGCCGAGCGAAACCAGGACCCCTGTGTGCTCGCGAATCCTGCGGATCTTCTTCAGGTCCTCCACGCTGGCCACCGCGCCTTCCACCAGCGTCACATCCACGCGTTCGGGAAACGTTTTGCGATCGACCAGCGGGCTGTACACCAGCTGGAACTGGCTGCTCAGCTCGATCAGCCGCTCATCCATATCGAGCAGGGACATGTGGCAGCCGGAGCAGCCGTCGAGCCAGACCGTCGCCAGCGTCCTGATGTCGGTCATTGTTCTCCCTCGCGCATGATGCGCAGATACGGCAGGAAGTCCGGTTGCTTGCGCACCTTGCTGCCCGCCCGGTCCTTCTCGAACAGCGCGCCCGTCGGGCACACCTGCACGCACTTGCCGCAGCTGGTGCAGGTCTCCGACTCGCCCCAGGGCTCCTTCAGGTCGGTGATCACCAGCGACTGCGCGCCGCGTCCCATCACGCCCCACGTGTTCGCGCCTTCAATTTCCGAGCAGACGCGCACGCAGCGTGTGCACAGCACGCAGCGGTTGTGATCCACCGTGAAGCGCGGATGCGATGCGTCCACCGGCAGCTGCGGATACTGATACGGAATCTCCACGTGCGTCATGCCCAATGTCAGCGCCAGGCTCTGCAGTTCGCAGTTCCCGTTTGCCACGCAAATCGAGCAGATGTGGTTCCGCTCCGCGAAGAAGAGCTCGAGGATCATCGTGCGGTATCGGTCGATCTTCGGGTTGTGGGTGGTGACCTCCATTCCCTCTTCGACGCGTGTGACGCACGCCGGCAGCAGCCGCCGCGCCCCCTTCACCTCGACGAGACACATCCGGCAGGCGCCGACTTCGGAAAGTCCATCCAGATGGCACAGCGTGGGGATCGCCAGCTTGTGCTCGCGCGCGGCCTCGAGGATGGTCTGGTCGGCGCGCGCGCTGATTTCCTCGCCGTCGATGGTCAGGGTGCGAACGTTCGATTCCGCGCTCATGCGTGCACCTCCACCGCCGGACTGCATTCGCAGACCCCCGCTGGACATCGCTTCTCGTCGATGTGCGCCAGGTATTCGTGCCTGAAATAGCGCAGCGTGCTCAGCACCGGATTCGGCGCCGTCTGCCCCAAACCGCACAGGCTCGTCGCGCCAACCACCTCGCACAGCTCCGTAAGCTGGTCAAGGTCCCGGCGTGTCGCCTCGCCTTTGCAGATCTTCGTCAGCAGGTTGTACATCTGCACCGTGCCCGCGCGGCAGGGTACGCACTTGCCGCACGACTCCGTCATGCAGAACTCCATAAAGAAGCGGGCGACAGAGACCATGCAGGACGTATCGTCCATCACGATCATGCCGCCCGAACCCATCATGGAACCGGCGCTGATGAGAGCGTCGTAGCTGATGGACAAATCGAGGTGCTCCTCCGGCAAACAACCGCCCGAGGGTCCGCCAGTCTGTACTGCCTTGAATTTCCTTCCGTCCGGAACGCCGCCGCCGATGCCGAAGATGATCTGCCGCAGCGTCATCCCCATCGGCACCTCGACCAAGCCTGTGCGCTGAATTTTTCCCGTCAGCGCGAAGACCTTCGTCCCTTTGCTGCGCGCGGTCCCCATCGACGAAAACCATTCGCCTCCGTGCCGAATAATCGGCGGAACGTTGGCGAAGGTCTCCACGTTGTTGATCAGCGTCGGGTCGCCCCACAGCCCCGACACCGCCGGATAGGGCGGCCGAGGCCGCGGCGTGCCGCGTTTGCCTTCAATCGAGGCAATCAGCGCTGTCTCCTCACCGCACACAAACGCACCAGCCCCCAGCCGGATGTCGATGTCGAAGCTGAAGGTGGTCTCGCAGATTGCGTTGCCCAGGAATCCGCGCCGCCGCGCCTCGCGCAGAGCGACGGTCAGCCGCTGCACCGCCAGCGGGTATTCCGCGCGCACGTAGACGTAACCCTTCGTCGCGCCGATGGCGTATGCAGCAATGGCCATCCCCTCGATGACGCGCTGCGGATCGCTCTCCAGCACGCTGCGGTCCATGAACGCGCCAGGATCGCCCTCGTCCCCGTTGCAGATGACGTATTTCTGCGCGCCTTTGACTTTGGCAACCGTGTCCCACTTCAGTCCCGTCGGATAGCCGCCGCCCCCGCGCCCCCGGAGCCCGCTCTTCGAGATTTGCTCGATCACCTGCGCCGGCGTCATCTCGGTGAGTACTTTGAGCAAAGCCTCATAGCCGCCGCGCGCGACGTACTCGTCCACCTTCTCCGGATCGATGTGGCCGACGTTTTCCAGCACTACGAAGTGCTGGCCTTCGAAATAACTGCCCAGTCGCGGATCGAGCCGCGCCACCGGATCGCCACCCAGCGCAGAGACAATGTCTTTCGCGTCTCCTTCACGCACGTGGCCGTATTGCGTCCCCGCAGGTTCCACCAGCACCATCGGCCCGGCGGCGCAGGGGCCCATGCACCCGGTGCGACGCACGTGGCACTTTTTTCCGCAGCTCTCCGCCTCCTTCGCGATCGCGTCCCTGATCCGGTCGCTGTGCTGCGAGAGGCAGCTGGTGCCCATGCACACGTTCACTTCGTAATCGAATTTGTCGCGTTCTTCCTGGGCCTGGGCGGCAATCTGCTGCAGTTCCTCGACGTTCATTGCGTCGTCCACCTTTCCAGCTGCGCTGCCAGCCGCGGCGCTTCCATCTGCGCCGACAACTCGCCGTCGAAGAGTACTACCGGCGCGCGCCCGCAGTCGCCCACGCAGCGAACCGTGGCCAGTGAAACTTCCCCGTCCGGCGTGGTTTCCCCGGTCCGGATGTGCAGCCGCTTCTCCGCCTCGGCTACCAGCTTTTGCGCACCTTTGATGTAACACGCCGTCCCGGTGCAGACGGTGCAGGTGTGCTTGCCCGGCGGTTTCAGGCTGAAGAAGTGGTAGAACGTCACCACTCCATACGCCTGGCTCAGTGGCACGCGCAGCGACCGCACGACAAATTTGATCGCGGGCTCATCCAGATACCCGAACGACGACTGCACCGTGTGCAGCGTCTCGATCAGCGCGTTGCGCGAGTAGCCATGCTTGCGCATCGTGCCATTCACGATTCTCCAGCGCTTGTCTTCGGAGGGCAGAGGCGGGCGTTCAGCATAGAGCGGCATGGTCTTCTCCCCGACTGCCGGTCAGGGCAATCGCAGGCTTGTGGGTTCCCAGCTTCCAACCGCCGCTGCAGCACCGTGGCAGCTCAATATGGTGGTGCAGTCGAACGGCAGAGAACAACCACCCGCACTGGGCAGCCGGGGGTTGACGAACCGGTAACCAACGCGGGGTACAGAACAGAATGGGATCCGATGGGTACGATTGTCGGTGACAAAGATCACTGCAGGCAAATTCGGTCTCCGGTTATTGGACCGATCACCTGTGGAAATCCGATCCGCAAACTCGGCATGAGTTCTTAACCAGATCACTTCGAAAGCAGATCGCTTCCCTTTACTGCGACAGAAGGTCGAGAGCCCGGAATGCGAGACCGTTGTCGAGGCCATCCGTGTTGACGGCCCCAGCGCCGGTTACGTTCGCGAACATAATCACTGCGAGATTCTCTCCGCGGTTCATCCACAGCGCCGCCTGATAGCCGGCCACGTCCCCTCCGTGTCCGAAGGCGGTATAGGTGTCGCGGTGAATCACAAAGTCTCCCATGCCATAGCCGAAAGCCAGCTGAAAATTCGAATGAATCGCCATCCGCCGCAGATCGACGTCCAGCGTGCTCTTTTTCAGAACGCTGTCCGGACCGTTCCCCATAAGAAACGAAGCAAAGTGCGCCATGTCTCCCACCGTCGTGTAGATTGCTCCGTTGGGAACTTTGTAGCCGCGTCCCTCCTCGTTTTCCTTCAGCGGGGTCGCGGAGTCTACCTTCCCTTCTTCCAAGTCATACCCTCTGGACAGATGCGGCATCATGTCCGGCGTCAGGACCAGCGATGTATGCGTCATGCCCAGCGGCGCAAGGATATGCTTCGGAACATACTCGAGATAAGGCTCACCCGCGACGCGCGCCAGCGCCGCCCCCAGCACCGCATAGCCAATGTTGGAATAGAACCAGCGAGTGCCCGGTTCAAACACAAAGTGCGTATGCGGCAGCGCTGTAATCAGCGTCTTTTCCCAGTCGGCCGCCGCGCCCTTCACATATTCGGCCGTATTGTCCGGCTCGCGCCCCATCCCCGATGTGTGTGTCGCGAGTTCAAAGAAAGTCACTGGAGGCGCCCACGGCATTTTTCCCTGAACCGTGTCGATCTGGGGAAAATACTTGGCCACCGGGTCGGTGAAATGAACCTTGCCGGCATCTGCCAACTGCTCGAACATGACAGCGGTAAACATCTTGGTGATCGAGCCAATCCGGTAAATCGTGCCTTCGTTCGCGGGCAGATGCTTCTCCATGTCCGCTTCGCCGTAACTCTTCGTCCAGATCAGCTGGTTCCCCAGAACCACACCGATGGTCACGCTTCCCGTGCGATGCTTCGCGAAGTCGGCGGCGACCATCGCATCAATCTGCGCGCACTGTTGTTTCACGCTCTCAGGAGTTATTTCCACGATGCGCTTTGCAGTGATGTCCCTGTCTTCCTGATGCACCACAATCGCTGCCGCTCTGCCCTGTGCATCGGTCACAAACGTGACCTCGTCGGGAGGCGGCGTTTTGGCAAAGAACTTCGTCTGGCTTTCGGGGAATAGTTCGAACCGATCCAGTGCGGTCCCGTGCGCAAACGCCTGCGAAAAGAGGTGGTCCCCGTCGCGCGTCATCGTAACGGTCACATCCGGCCCCAACTGGTACTGCCCGACGTATCCGTCGAGGACCTTCCCACTGACCGCGATCTGGTGGTGTTCCGGGGCGGCTGCCCCGGCGTTTTGCGCAACCGCGGGAGCTGCGCCGGTGAGGACGCAACCCGTAACCAGGAGATTCCCCGCCAGAGTCAACAACCAGCATGGGCCTTGGTGGAAAGCACGCACAGGTTCCTCCCTCGCCCAGGCGCTCCCTTGTGGATTTGCTCGAACCCGATTTCCAGAATCGCTGCCGGGGCGTTGACATCCTACACGCCTCGACCACTCTACTGCTGGCGCAGCAAGTCGTACCTTTGCCCTCTCGGCTGCCGCGCGCAATCTCCGCCGGATGCGCGTTGACAGGCCATGGTCACATATTTTGCCCACCCCAACTCCTATACCGGCGATTCTCTTTTCTTGATTCTCCCTTCTTGATTCTCCTTTCTTGACTCTCTTTTCTTCATTCCCCTTTCTTGATTCTCCTTTCGGATTCTCCTTCTCGATTCTCCCTCTCGATTCTCCCTTCGCCCTCTTTCCCAAAACGGGAAACGCCATAGGTGGCGGCCAGGTTCACCCCACAGCAAGCAGCGGACGCCTTTTTTGGTCTGCCTAGCAACGATTTTCTTCGCGCCGCCAGCACCGAAGTTCCCTCACCGGCCCACTTTGGAACCCTGTCTTGCCTGTCCTTCGCGCCGCCCAGGCGAACTCAAAAATCGATCCGCCTCTGTCCGTTTCCGGCGTTTCCACCCGTCATCATGGTGAGCGAAGATTTCATCAGGAGATCACCATGTCCGCCTCTCAAAAGACTCCGGTCCTCAGCGCCGCGCCGAAGGCTGCGCTTCCCAGCCTCGATGAGCCGTTTCTGCCTCCCATCGAAAAGCCACGCAGCCTCATGCTTCGCCTCATCTACTCCATGTCCCGCCGCCAGTTTGGCAAGGTCATGACCCCACTGAAGGTTTTTGTCGCCCGCATGCCGCTGGCCTTCGGCCAGTTCGTCGGAAAAATCGCCCAGCTCGACAAAAAGCTCACCCTGCCTCGCGAAACTGTCATGCTCATCCGTGAACAGGTCGCCCGCATCAATGTCTGCCTCTTCTGCATCGACATCGGCCGCGCCTTCACCATCAAAGCCTCCATGAACCAGGCGAAGTTCGACGCGCTCGAACACTACGCCAGCAGCCCCCTGTTCACCGACTCCGAGCGCGCCGCCCTTGACTACGTTACCGAGCTCACGCGCGACAAAAAGATTGACCCCGCGACCTTCGCCCGGCTCAGGAGCTTGTGGTCCGAGCGCCAGATCTGCGAGATCGTCTGGCTTGTCGCCAGCGAGCACGTCTACAACATCACCAATATCGGGCTGAATATCCATTCCGATTTGCTCTGCGACATCGTCAAAGCTCGAAAATCCGCGTGAACCCCGGGGCACTGCTGCTTATCGGCTGACCGCCTTTGCGCTGACCGTCTCATAGCTGACGCGGCTTCTCTGCTTTATGCCCCGATGTCTTCGCTCCAGATCTGCGGATGCTCGCGAATGAATGCGCTCATCAGATCGACACACTCCTCCGCATCCAAATCGATCACCTCAATCCCCAGCGAGCGCAACCAGTCCAGTCCGCCCGCAAAGGTCCGGCTCTCGCCCACAATGAGCGTGCGGAATCCGAATTGCCGCACCAGTCCGCTGCAGTACCAGCATGGAGCCAGCGTGGTCACCATGATCAGCTCGCGATACGACCGCTGCCGTCCCGCGTTTCTGAAAGCATCCGTTTCGCCGTGCGCCGAAGGATCGCCCTGCTGCACGCGCCGGTTGTGGCCCGCGCCCAGCAGCCGCCCGTCGCGCGTGAAAATCGCCGCGCCGATGGGAATCCCGCCTTCGTCGCGGCCCTTGCACGCTTCCTCGATCGCGACTTCGAGCAGATCGCGCGGGTTGAATCCGGAATCCATTCGGTCCAAAATAGCAGGTCAGCGAGACAGCAGCTGGACCCCTTTGCGCCGAGCGCGCGGAAGCATCGCCGGTTGGACGCCCCGCATCCATTCCACGAGCGCTCAACGCAATCACCCCGGGGAGGAAACATGAAAGAAAAAGACGCGGACCTGTACAAGGGAGCGATCGAAGACAACCCCATCTCCCACCCCGGCGAATCGCACAACCGCCTTGCCAATCAGCTCCCTCACCGCGAAACCGACGAGGACATCAAGGACAGCGACTCCGACTTCCCGGAGCCCGGCTCCAGCCCGGAACACTCCTGAGTGTTCGGAGCACAAGCCCGCGCCCCCTCTGAAATAATCTCCCCATGCTCGTCCTCGCCTCCGCGTCGCCGCGCCGTCGCGAACTGCTCGCGCAGGCTGGATACGCCTTTCAGGTCCTTCACCCCTCCGTCTGCGAGGACCTCCGCCCCGGCGAATCCCCCATCGGCTACGTGCTGCGCCTTGCGCGCGAAAAAGCGGAAGCCGTCGCCGCCTCACCCGAATTCGCCGCGCTGCCCCGCGACCCGGACCAACCACACCTGATCCTCGGCGCCGACACCACCGTCGTCGCCCCCAACGGCGAAATCCTCGCCAAGCCCGAAGACGATGCCGATGCCGCTCGCATGTTGCGCCTGCTTGCCGGCGCAACCCACAAAGTCATCACTGGCGTCGCGCTCGTCGCCCCGGCACTAACCGACGCCATCACCGAAGTCGCCGCCGAAGTCACCTGGGTCACGATGCTCACCCCCACCGAAGAGGACATCGCCCGCTATATCGCCACCGGCGAGCCGCACGGCAAGGCCGGCGCCTACGCCATTCAGGGCCAGGCCGCACGCTGGATTCCGCGCATCCACGGCTGCTATTTCAATGTGGTTGGATTGCCGCTGGCGCTGGTCGCCAGCATGATCGAAGGTGTGCGCTCGCGGCTTCGTGCCGGAGTCGTCCCACAAGTTGTCGTTCCCTGACTGGAAGCAGGCAGCCCGGTCACTCGCCCTGGCTGGCTTCTCGCTGACCGCTTTTCTGCTGACCGGCTCTTAGCTGGCCGTTTTTAAGCTGTTCTTCAGCTCGCCTTCGGCTCCTGCGCTTCATCGCTCGGCTTCTGCGCACCGATGGCGTGATCCGAAATGGGCGGCGCTTCCGGCTGGCCGGCTACCACAAGCCCAAGGACAATCAGCAACGATACAACCAGCAACCCGATCTCCATCAGCTTCAGCATCGGAATTCCCCCTCAGCCCTGCCTTCTCAGCTCGTTCGAATCATCTCCGCCAGCAGCGCCGTCCTCGGAATCAGTTCCTTCAGCACCACCGATTCATGAGATGCGTGCGCTCCTTCGCCGACCGCGCCCATGCCGTCCAGCGTGGGGATGCCCAGCGCGGCCGTGAAGTTGCCATCGGAACCGCCGCCTGTGGCGGCTTCCGTCAACTGAAACCCCATCTCCGCCGCTAATGTCGCGGCGCGACGAAAAAGAGCAACGGTGGCGCGGCTCCGTTCCATGGGCGGGCGGTTCATGCCGCCCTCCACATGCAGGACGCAGCCGCGATCCCGAACGCGCAGCGACCGAAACCGCTTGTCGATCCGCTGCGCATCCTTTGTTCGCGCGATGCGCACATCGATCTCCGCCTCCGCTTCGGCCGCAATCACGTTGGTCCGCGTGCCTCCACGAATCACGCCTGCATTCACCGTCAGGCCGCGATCCGGCTCCGTGAATCCCCGCACCTTCTCCAGCTGCCAGGCCAGCTCGTGGATCGCACTGTGCCCGCGCTCAAAATCCACGCCCGCATGCGCCGCCACACCCGTCACGCGCACCTTGTAGCCACCTACGCCTTTGCGCGCCGTCTTGTACGCGCCCGCAATCCCCTGCGCCGGCTCCAGCACGAAAACCGCCGCGCATTCCCGCGCCAGTTTCTCCGTGATAGCCCTTGAGACCGTGCTGCCCACCTCTTCGTCACCATTCAGCAGCAGGATCGTCGGCCGCTGCGCATCCCCCCCGCGCAGAATCTCCAGCGCCGTCAGTCCCATCGCGACGCCCGCCTTCATATCGAGCACACCCGGGCCCCACGCCCTTCCGTTGGCAATTCGGAAGGGCATGCTCGATAGTGTTCCCAGCGGCCAAACCGTATCCAGGTGCCCCAGCAGCATCACGGGCGCAGCTTCTCGCGCCGCATTTCCCACGAAACCGAAGCGCAGCTCCAGCACGTCGCCAAACGCCTGCTGCCGATGCCGTCGCGCCCGCCCGCCCAGCCCGGACGCCATTTCCACAACCGCATCCACACAGCAATCCACAGCCCGCTTGTCGTCGCTGGGCGATTCGATTTCGACCAGCCGGCGTATCCGATCCATCAATGCCTGTTCGCGCCCCACGGCTGCGTTTTGCAGCAGTTTATCCGCGTAAGTGGCTCGCTTTGTTTTAGTTGCCATAGG
>JASHPM010000177.1 GCA_030038115.1 Acidobacteriaceae bacterium
GCTTCTTCTGGCTCAACCTGGTCGTGGGTTTCTGCTTTCTGCTGCTGATCATTCTCGTCGCCATTCCCTTTGCGGCTGGATTCTGGCGCCTCTTTCGCGAAACCCACGCCAGCGGCCATTTCGACCTTGGAGCGTTCCTCGCTCTTGTTCTGCCCCTCATTCCCATCATCATCCTGCTCGCCCTCGCCGGATTTGCCACCGACCTCATCCTGCGCGATTTCATGCTGCCCCAGTTCGCGCTCGAGAACGCCACCGCCGGCCAGGCGTGGGCCGGGGCATGGGCCCGCATCCGCGCTGAAAAAGGGCCGTTCTTCGTCTACGCCTTATTGCGCATCGTGCTGCCCATCATTGGGGTCATTCTCCTGTTCGCCATCCTCATCATTCCCGGCATCGTCTTTGTTGCCTGTGTCGCCTTCACCGAGGTCGCGCTTCATGCGGCCTTCGACGGCGCGGCTGCCGGAATTTTTCTTGAGGTTCTGGTCGGCCTCATCGCCTTCGTCATCGCGCTCATCGTCGGCATCTGCTTTGCGGGACCGCTGAGCACGGCCATCCGCGAGTACGCGGTCCTGTTCTACGGCGCACGCTACCAGCCGCTCGGCGACATCCTCTATCCGCCGCCGCCTCCCACCCCCAACGCCCCCATAACCGCCTGACCCGCACGCAGACCTCGCCGGTGCCCGTGCAAGCCTGAATCTCGCTGCAGTGAGCTGAGCCCAACCTTCTACGCATCGTCTGAGTTGCACGCAGGCGTGCAACACGAGAAACCTTCTGTTGACAACAGGAAACCGGTGGGTTACCATTATATGTAACCGAATGGTTTCATTTTCTCACAAGAAACGTGACGCCATCTTCCGAGCTCTGGCCGATCCCACGCGACGCGAAATCCTCGGCCTTCTGCGTGATGGCAGAAAAACCGTCGGCGAGATCGCTCAGGATTTCCCCGTGAGCCGCCCCGCCATTTCCAAGCACCTCCGCGCCCTCCGGTTGGCGAACCTCGTCGTCACTCGCCGCCATGGCAGAACCTGCTTCTGCAGCTTAAACAGTGAGCCATTGCTCGCCGTTGACGATTGGCTCCGGGATTACAGGACCTTCTGGGCCGCCAGCCTGCGCAAACTTCGGGCCTATGTGGAGAACCACTCATGAACCCACCCTGTCTCACCGATACCATTGTTGAGCAAATCGCCATCGCGGCCCCCGCCGGCCGAATCTTCGCAGCCCTCACCAATCCCCACGAGCGCATGCTGTGGTGGGGAAGCGAAGGCAGGTTCCAGGTCACCCAATGCGAGTCGGATTTGCGTCCCGGCGGCAAGTGGACGATGCGCGGCGCCGGCATCGGTGGCAAACCATTTGTCGTGACCGGGGAGTACCGCGAGATTGATCCGCCACGCCTGCTGGTCTTCACCTGGCTTCCCGACTGGTACAGCGACGCGACCGAAACCCTCGTGCGCTGGGACCTGAAAGAGAACAACGGCGTCGCCGTGGTCCGCCTCACGCATTCCGGTCTGGCCAGCGAAGCCTCTCGCACCAGCCATCGCGGATGGCCGCAAATCCTCGTCTGGCTTCAGGCGTACGTCGAACGAGTCTGATCCGCGACCGCGGATCCTGCAGGTGGATCCCGAATCGGCAACTCATCGTGACCGGTGTCACCGACAGAGCTTGCCCTCAAAGTCAAACATAAACGGTGCATCGCTCTCATGGAGAGCTGTTTGTGCGTCGCCTGCTCTCCACTCGGTGAGACGGGATCACAGAGGAGCGGTCGCGCACAGAGTAAGAAACGAGCAGCCTCATGTTCACCCGCCGACAGTTCGTGGCCGCGAGCGCCATGGCGGGCGCCGCTCTCGCAGTGGGCTGTGCGAAGCGGCAGCGCACGCCCTGGGAATTCCTGAGCGAACCGGAAGCTCGCACCCTCAAAGCCATCTGCGATCAGATCGTCCCCGCCGATGACTTTCCCAGCGCATCGCAGGCCGGCGTGCTCACCTATATCGACCGCCAGCTGGTCCGCCACTTCCGGAGCTATCAGGAGAGCTATCGCAGGGGCCTGCAACAGGCGAATCTGCTCAGCAAAAAACGATTCGGCCTCGACCTGGCCGCTGCATCGCCGCAACAACAGTTTGCGATCGTCAGCGCCATCGAAAAGCAGGATCCGCACTTCTTTGAGCTGGTGCGCACCCATACGCTCCAGGGCTATTACGGTTCCCCGCGGCACGGCGGCAATCGCGACGCGGTCAGCTGGCGCATGCTCGGCCTCGCTGAGCCGCCTCTGCTGGGGCGTGCGCAATACGATCTGACCGCGGGAAAGCGATCATGAACCGCGTGAACGCGGTGGTCGTCGGCGCTGGTGCCGCGGGAGGCATCGTCGCCAAAGCGCTGTCCACAGCAGGACTCAGCGTCGTTCTGTTCGAGCGGGGCAAGTGGTATACCGCGAACGATTGCCGCAAAGATGACCTGCGCAACCAGCGCACCACCGTGCTGGGCAACGCATTCGGGCCGGACGACGAAGGCAATCCCCGTGTCTGGGTGGATGTTGCGGGCGCCACTCATATCGCGCTGCCCAGCGAGGGCGCTTACCAAAACAACGCCGCGTGTGTTGGCGGCGGAACACTGAGCTATGGAGCCCAGGCCTGGCGTTATCTTCCCCAGGATTTCCGCATGCGCTCCACCTACGGAGCGCCGGCGGGTAGCTCGCTGGAAGACTGGCCGATCACTTATGACGACTTAGAACCGTTTTATGAGAAAGCCGAATACGAGATCGGCATTTCCGGCGATTACTCCGGCACGCCGTTCCATGGGCCTCGCCGCCGGGATTTGCCCATGCCTCCCCTGCCGCCCAACCGCGAGTTTGAAATTCTCGAGCCCGCCGCAAAGCGCCTCGGGCTGCACCCCTTTCACATTCCCATGGCTCGCAATTCCGTGCCTTACAACGGACGTGGCCCCTGCATGCGCTGCCGCTGGTGCGTAGGGTTTGCCTGCGAAGTGGACGCCAAGAACGGCTCGCAGAACACCGTGATCCCCACCGCTCTCGCCACCGGGAATTGCGTCTTGCACACAGAGTGCATGGTGACCGAGATCCTCACCGATGATCGCGGGCGGGCGCGCGGTGTCTCCTGGATCGATGAACACGGCCACCGCCGGCAGCAGTTATCCGACATTGTCGTCGTCTCCGCCTGTGCCATCGAGTCCGCGCGCCTCCTGCTCAATTCAAAGAGCCGCCTCTTTCCCAACGGCCTCGGCAATCGTTACGACCAGGTCGGCCGAAACCTCCAGGGTCACCACTACACCGGAGCTACGGGATACTTCGACTTCGAAACCTACGACGACGTCGGCCCCGGCGCCAGCATTGCCGTCACCGATTACAACCACGGCACTCCAGGCCTGTGCGGCGGCGGCATGCTGGCCAATGAGTTCATCCGCCTTCCCATTCACATGCTGGATCGCCTTCCCGGCGAAACTCCGCGCTGGGGGCCCGCACACAAGCAGGCCATGCGCGCGTATCACCGGCGCAGCATCGTCGTCATGGGACCCACCCAGCAGATTCCCACCGCGGCCGGCCGCGTCACCGTCGACCCCGGCGTGAAGGACAAGTGGGACCTTCCCGTCGCGCGCTTTGAAGGCAACGTGCATCCTCACACCTTTGAGATTGGGGAGATCCAGGCCAGGCGTGCGGAAGCATGGCTCAAAGAGGCTGGAGCCCTGCGCACGTCGATCGGGGCAGGGAAGCCGTCCCTGGTGAGCGCCGGTCAGCATCAGGCCGGAACCTGTCGCATGGGCGACGATCCGCATGGTTCTGTCGTGAACAAAAACTGCCAGCTCCACGACATCGATAACCTCTTCGTCATCGATTCCAGCGTGCACGTGACCAATGGCGGCTTTAACCCGGTTTTGACCATCATGGCCATCGCCTATTTCGCCTCGGACTCGCTGGTCCGCAACTGGAAGGGCACGCAATTCCGGTCATGAAACGCCTTCTCACCATCGCAACCATCGCGGTCTGCTCGGCAGCGCTGCTCGCCGTTGGTGGTTCATACGCAACCTCGCTCTATTACGCCGCGGGCCACGGCGACGCCTGCGCCGACTGCCATGAGATGGCGGCGTATGTCAGCGCTGTGCACTCCTCTCCTCACCACAACGCCGGCTGCACGGATTGCCACGACGCCAGTCTCTCCGCCAAACTGCGCCACATTGGCGTCCACCTCAGCGGCGCCCAGCCGGAATCGATTCGCATGCGCGAAGTTGACACTCGGCAAATGATCGTGAGCTGTCAGAGGTGCCATCAGCATGAATATGTAAGTTGGCATGCAGGCCCCCACAGCGCTACTTATGCTGAGATATTCGCTAACTCCGCCCATAACTCAAAGCGCCGCCTCATGGATGACTGCCTGCGCTGTCACGGGATGTACTTCAATGGCGCGGTTCGCGACCTTGTCCAGCCGCAGAACACGAGTGGCCCCTGGCATTTGTCGCGCCCGGATCTCGCCGATCAGCCCACCATCCCCTGCCAGGCATGCCACTGGATCCACCGCGAAGGATTGCCGGAAACCAAACCCGCCAGCCGCATCTCCGTCGCCGGCCCCGCTATTCCCGAATCGCTGGCCTTCTTTGACCGCCGCGAAGAAATGCATTTCACCGCGCTGTCACTCCCGATTCCGAAACTTTACGACGGCGCAACTCTGCTCAAAGTAAGCCCCGATCAGCGCCAGTCCGTTTGTTACGAGTGCCACGCCCCGCGACAGCCGGAAACCAACAGCGTTGCCGCGATCAATCACTGGGGTGAGCAGGCCGGTTCCGGCGACGACCGTACGCCGATGGGCGTTCATGAGGGCCTCAGCTGCTTCTCCTGTCACAACGGCCACAATCAGAACGCCCGCGCCTCGTGCAAAACGTGTCATCCCGCTATGTCGCACTGCGGACTCGACGTGGAAAAGATGGACACCACCTATGCCAATCCATCCAGTCCGCACAACATCCATTGGGTGCGCTGCGTGGATTGCCACAAGCACGGCGTGCCAAAGGTCAGGACCCGGATGAAGCAAACCACCCTCTCCGCCGGACAATGAGGACCCTCTCCCCGCTCCCTGCTCCGCTGACATCATTTTCCTTCCAAAATAATTCGCCAACTACCGCATCATGCACCGGCCAGGTTCACCCCACAGCAAGCAGCGGACGCCTCCGGCCCTCCGATTGTCCAGACAAAATGCTCTTGGTCCCCTTTCCAACGTACCCTCGGATTCCCATTTTGGGACCGGGCCCAGCTCAGGTTCCCACCTTGCTCCTGCCCCTCATCGCCATCCAGGCACGCCAACGATGCCGCTCAGAAGAGGCAAACCCTCAAGCCGTCCCTACACCCTGCTCCCAGCTCCAAGCTTCCAAGTTCCAGCTTCCAGCTTCCAGCTTTCCGCTCCCCACTCCCCGCTCCCAGCTTCCCGCTCCAGCTTCCCGCTTCCCGCTTCCTGTCTACCGCACCACCTCATCCAGCCGTACATCGTGTGCCGGAATCTCCGCCCTCATCCGCCACGTTTTCTCCGCCAGCGCCAGCGCCTCTTCCGCATCGCCTGCTACCTGAATCAGCCCGCGATTCTCCGGCACGATGAACCCCTCCGTCACCGTGTGATCCAGAAACCGCAGCAGACCGTCGTAAAACCCACCCCCGTTTGCCTTCACGTTCACCAGCACACAAGGCTTCGCATGGATGCGCAGCTGCGCCCACGTCACAATCTCGATAAACTCGTCGAGTGTTCCGTAGCCACCCGGTAGCGCCACAAACGCGTCCGCCTGCTCGGCCAACAGCGCTTTGCGCTCGTGCATCGTCCGCACCACATGCAGCTCCGTCAGTCCGCGATGCTCAATTTCCCGCTCTTTGATCACATCCGGAATCACGCCCACCACTTCACCGCCAGCCGCCAGCGCCGCATCCGCAATCGCGCCCATCGCTCCCACCGACGCGCCGCCGTACAGCAACCCGTATCCGCGCTCCACGATCAGCCGTCCCAGCCCATCCGCGGCATCCAGATACGCTGCCGACGCGCCCGCCGCCGACCCGCAGAAGACGCACACCCATTTTTTTCCCAGGTTTATTGTTGAGTTCGAAGCAGACCTTGTCGCAGCCATCACTGCGAGTGTATCTCGCCAAACACCATGTCATCCCGGGCGGAGCACCGCCGCGTGAGATCGCGCATAAAGTCGCGAGACGGTCACGAATTACTTGACTGCGAATGTGGGTCGGCAACCGCGGGTTCCGGTCCCCGCGTCGGCATTCTATTCGGCTAGGGCGACCGCTGCCGCGTCGGCGATCGATATCCATTTGCGGGGACAGGATTCCGCCCGCTGAAATCCCGGTCTCGCTGGTCGACGAATGCTAGCGGCCTGCGCCGGCGCCGGTGCCCACCAGGGATGTCTGGTTGCCGATAAGATAATTGCTCATTTCCACAAACTCTTCCCATTCAGCGCGCCCGCGATCGATGACCTCGCGCCTGCGATCCGCCTGCTCGTCCACCTGCTCCTGGCTCTTGTCGACGATGGCGCTCGCCTCTTCCGCGGCCTCGTGGGTGCGGTCCACGTACGGGTTCACCTGCTCCTGGCTCTTGTCGACAACAGCGCTCGCCTCTTCCGCGGCCCCGTGGGTGCGATCCACGTACCTGCTCACCAGCTCCTTGCTCTTGTCGACCATGGCGCTGACCTCTTCCGCGGCCTCGTGGGTGCGATCCACGTACTTGTTCACCAGCTCCTTGCTTCTGTCCACCAGCGCGCTGATCTCTTCCGCAGCCTGGCGAGTGCGATCCACGTACTGGTCCATCTGCTCTCTGCTCTTGCCCACGAGGGCGCCGATTTCTTCCGCTGCCTGGCGGGTGCGATCCACATACTCGCTCACCTGCTCCCTGCTCTTGCCGACAATGGCGCTGACTTCTTCCGCGGCCTGGCGGCTGCGATCTACGTACTCGTTCACCTGCTCCCTGCTCCTGTCCACCAGGGCAGCCTGTTCCTTGCTCCTGTCGGCAATGGCGCTGATCTCTTCCACGGCCTGGCGGCTGCGATCCACGTACTCGTTGATCTGCTCCTTGCTCCTGTCCACCAGAGCAGCCACCTGCTCCTTGCTCTGGCCCACAACCGCGCTCGCCTCTTCCGCGGCCTGGCGGGTGCGATCCACGTACTCGTTCACCTGCTCCCGGCTCTTGTCCACGAGGGAAACCATTTGCTGCTTGCTCTGGCCGACGATGGCGTTCGCCTCTTCCGCGGCCTGGCGGGTACGATCCACGTACTCGTTCACCTGCGCCTTGCTCTTGTCCACGAGAGCAGCCACCTGCTGCTTGCTCTGATCGACGAGAGCGCTCACCTCTGCCGCCGCCTGGCGGGTGCGATCCACATACTCGTTCACCTGTGCCTTGCTCTTGTCCACGAGAGCGCCGGCCTCTGCCGCGGCCTGGCGGCTGCGATCCACGTACTCGTTCACCTGCTCTCTGCTCTTCTCCACCAGGGCAGCCACCTGCTGCTTGCTCT
>JASHPM010000178.1 GCA_030038115.1 Acidobacteriaceae bacterium
CCGAGGACATGCTGGATGACATGCACGCCGCGAACGCCGGGGTATTTCTCCGCGGCGGATGTGTCAATGGAAAGAATTTTCGCGTGGGGCACGGACGCATTCACGAACTTCGCGTACAACATGCCGGGCAGCTGCACGTCGGACGTATAGCGCGCGCGTCCCGTGGCTTTGGACTTGCCGTCGTAGCGTTCGATCGATTGTCCGACGAATTTCAGGTCCTTATTGACGGGCCACACGGGCGGCTCACTCGCGGGCACATCGCGGGACTCATCCGTGAGCGTGTAGTCCGGCACGCCGACTGGCATCTGGACCGTCTTCTTCGTGGAAGCGGCGGCCTGGGCGAGAAGCGCGTCTTCGACTGTATGCTTGCTCATCTTGTCCTCCGCTACGCGTTGCGTGTCGTGCCCGCCGCGTCCAGAGTGGCGGCAAAGATTTTTGGATAGGTGCCGCAGCGGCAGAGATTGCCGGATACGGCGTGGCGGACATCGCGTTCCGATGGATGCGGGTTGCGTTCCAGCAGCGCGGCGCAACTCATCACCATGCCCGGCGTGCAGAAACCGCACTGCATGGCATCGTGCCTGACGAAGGCCGCCTGCAGCGGGTGCATGGTTTCGTTCGGGGAGATGCCTTCGATGGTAGTGACATGGCGTCCGACTGCGTCGATGGCCAGCGTCATGCAGCTGTTCACCGGCATCTTATCGAGCCAGACGGTACAGCCGGAGCAGACGCCCCGATCGCAGATAATCTTGGTGCCGGTCATGCCGAGGTGAATGCGCAGCGCCTCGGCCAGCGTGGTGCGCGGCTCCAGCTCGACGACGTGCTCGGCGCCGTTCACATGCAGCCGAACCGGGACAGGGCCAGGGCCGAGTTCCGTGACGCCGTGCGCCGCAGGCGCAGCAGTCTCCGCGCCAAAGGCCTGAACGCCATCGAGCAGGGCGGTTCCGGCAGCGGTCAGGCCGGCCCCCTTCAAAAAGCCTCGGCGGGTAATACCACTGCGCGTGGGATCGGCTGTTGTCACAGGCTCCGGCGGTTCGCCTGGAGCCGAAGGGAGGGACCCTTTGGGATCGGGCATAGCACTGCTCCTGACATCGGCAGGCGTACTCCACTCTGCGGGGCTACGACAAGCCGATGGGAAACTATAGCTCCGCCAGCACAAGGACGTAAACCGGCTGGCTGGCCGGGCGCAGCGGACAGTGGCAATCCGGCTGATCGCAATGCCGCTTTTGGCCCTCTGGTCACGGAGTTCCGGCGCGTTATCCCGGCCATACGGCCCTTCGTCCCAGGGCTTGACACCCGCGGTGCTGATGGGGCGAACAAAGAGCGTTTATGACGTCCGCGTTTTTCCATATGTTTTTGTTAAATCTGCTTGAACTTGTTACCGTCATACCGCAAAATGGTGTACTCACCAGGCCTTTTCCGCAGATTGTCACAAATATCAGACCGGAACGTGCCGACCCACGCGCGCACGGGCAAGTGCTTTTTTGGAGGAAACGTGACCAGACGCTGCTTCTCAGTTACTGCGTTCGTATTCTCGCTGGTTCTTGCCGGAACCAGCTTCGCCCAGATTGCTACGACATCGTTGCGCGGGGTCGTGAAAGATCCAAGCGGGGCGGTCGTTCCCGGTGCGAAAATCACGCTGACCAACGTGGCCACCGGCCAGGTGATCAGCGGCACCTCCAACGCCGCGGGTGAATACACCTTCACCCAGGTTCCGCCTGCCGGCTACACCATCTCCGTGACGGCGACCGGTTTCGGGGAACAGAGGAAAACCGCGGAACTGATTGTGGATCAGCCGGCCACGATCGACTTCAGCATGACCGTAAAGTCGCTCGCGGAAGTGGTGAACGTGAGCGCCGAGGCGCAAACGCTGAATACGACGGACGCGTCGCTGGGCGGTTCGATGGACAACGCGCTGATCCAGGCGCTGCCCAGCGAAACCCGCAACGTGCCCGACCTGCTTTCGCTCCAGCCCGGCGTACTTTTTCTGCCCACCATAGGAGGTTCGGAATCGAACCCCGGTGGGGACAGCCGCAGCGGCGCGGTGAACGGCGTGCGCTCCGATCAGGGCAACGTGACGCTGGATGGCATTGACGATAACGATCAGGTGTTCGGCTATGCGTTTACGGGAGTGCTGCGGGAAACCCAGGATTCGGTGGAAGAGTTCCGCGTGGCAACCTCCAATACGAATGCGGACGAAGGACGCTCCGCCGGCGCCCAGGCAAACCTGATCACAAAATCCGGAACGAACAAATTTCATGG
This sequence comes from Acidobacteriaceae bacterium, assembly GCA_030038115.1. GTDB lineage: Bacteria > Acidobacteriota > Terriglobia > Terriglobales > Acidobacteriaceae > Palsa-343. The sequence goes on from JASHPM010000178.1 coordinate 2,260, forward strand.
CGGCGTCTATGAATACAACCGCCCGACGCTGACGGTTTCCAATAACTGGTTCATCAAGCAGGCTGAACTGAACAGCAGTTTGCCCAATGTGCCGCCGAAACTGATCCGGAATATCTACGGCGCCGCAGTCGGTGGACCGATCATCAAGGACAAGCTGTTTTTCTTCGGAAATTACGAAGGCACCCGGCAGGCAGAAGACCAGACCGTAACCCAGACCGTTGCGACAGCTGCATACAAGGCCGGGAATCTCAGCTACCAGGGGGACAACAGCAGCGGCGGTATTGTTAACGTGACGTTGACCCCCGCCCAGGTAACCCAGCTGGATTCAGGTTGCCAGGTGTGCAATGGCGCAAATGGCTCAAATTATTCGCCAGGCCCAGGCCCAAATCCGAATTCCCTGGCTTACTTCGCGTCCATGCCCACCGCCAATGGCTTCACGTCGGGCGACGGGCTGAATACCGGCTCCTTTACCTTTGCCTCTCCCAATCCCATCACCCTGAACACCAGCATCGCGCGCTTCGATTACACGCCGAATGAAAAACATCGGATTTTTGTGCGCGGGGGGCTGCAGAAAGATACAACCGGCTTTGCAGAGCAATTCCCGGGGCAGCCGCCGTCGTCAAACTACGAGGACAACACGAAGGGGATCGTCACCGGCGATACCTGGTCCATTTCCCCGAATCTGGTGAACGACGTCCGCTACGGTTATGTCCGGCAGGGAAACAGCACGCGCGGCGACGGGACTACGGATTTCGTGGATTTCCGCTTTATGTCCTCGCCCACGGCGGAGACCCGGTCCCTGATCCAGTGGGTGCCGGTCAACAATGTCGTGGATAACCTCAGCTGGACCAAAGGAAAACACGGCTTCGAGTTTGGCGGTAACTGGCGGCTGATTCACCAGAACCGGGAGTCGGACGCGAATTCATTCAATGAGGCCAGCACCAATCCGTATTGGCTGGGCGGCAATCCGCCGAATCCGACGACGATCGGTCAGGATCCGGTGGACGGCGGTTTTGGCGACTCCTACCTCATTGCGTACGCCAATCTGGTGGGCACGGTTCCTTCAGTTTCAGACATATATAACTACAAAGTTACAAGCGCAAGCGCCGCAACCCTGTTGGGCGATGGGGCTTACATCTCACGTCATTTCAAGGCGAACGAATATGAGTACTACCTGCAGGATGCATGGCGGGCAACCCCGAAGCTGATCGTGACGCTGGGCATGCGCCACACCATTCTGCAAACGCCGTGGGAGACCGACGGGCAGCAGGTGGCTCCCACCATCGATACGCACACCTGGTTTCTGCAGCGCGAGCAGGCCGCTTTGCAGGGTCAGATTTACGAACCAATCGTGAACTTTGCGCCCACCGGGCCTTACTACGGAAAACCGGGATTCTGGCCGAAGTCAAAAAACAACATTGCGCCACGCTTTGCGATTGCCTACTCGCTGAACGACAGAACTTCGATTCGTGTGGGGGCAGGAATCTACTACGACCATTACGGCGAAGCTCTGGTGAATGCATTCGACCAGCACGGCGCGTATGGTATCAGCAGCCAGATTACCAATCCCGCCGGAGTCTATGGCTATGAGACTGCGCCGCGATACACGAGCCGGACCAGTTTGCCCTTCAACAACGGCGTTCCCCCGCAGACGTCTACGTTCCCGTATGCTCCGCCCACCGGACTGGCCGGATTTTCGATCACGTGGGGTCTGGACAGCAAGCTGAAAACGCCCTACACCGAAGCCTTTAATCTTTCGGTTCAACACCAGTTCGCGAAGGGCTTTACTTTGGAAGCCGACTATGTGGGCAATATGGGACGCCACCTGATCCAGAGTCTCGATTTGGCAGAGCCTGTGGATTATGTCGATCCGTCCGGCGGCGGCGATTACTACACCGCCGGCGACCAGCTGTCGCGAACGGTCGATCAGAACGCCGGCGTTTACGGCGTCAACTCGAGCGGGACCGGAAGCGTGGTGAACGTGCCCGCGATCAAATATTTCGAGGACGTGTTCCCCTGGATGGCGGGGTTCGATTACGCGGGTGAAAGCGCCACCCAGGCCATCTACAACAACGAATGGGCTCCGTATCGCGAGAATCTGGGTGCAACCACCGCGCTGTCCGATCTGGACTTCTATGGTCCCCTCATCGGCTTCTATCCCGCGCCCTCAAACTGGCAGCCGCATTTCTGGCAGGGCCAGTTCTCTTCGCTCTATGCTCTGTCGACAATCGGTATGAGCTACTACAACGCCGGTCAGCTGATTCTGCGTCACCCCATCACGCATGGACTGCAGCTGGATATCGCCTACACGCTTTCCAAGTCGATCGATTTTGGATCGGACGCGGAGCGCAGCACCGAGTTCGGCACCAGCGGCTCGGGAGGATCGTTCAGCGACATCCTGAACACGTGGAGGCCGTACTACAACAAGGGTGTCTCCGACTTCGACACCAAACACCTGCTCACCGTCGATGGGCTGTATCAGTTACCCTTCGGCAGGGGCAAGGCGCTGCTCAGCAACGCCAATGGGGTCGCGAATGCCTTTGTGGGAGGGTGGCAGTTGTCGGGGATCGGCCGCGCCACCAGCGGCCTGCCCTTCTCGCTCTTTGAGCCGGGCTGGACGACGGACTGGCAGATTGAAAGCTATGCCGTTGTTACGCAGCCGGTGAAGATGCAGCGTCACTTTAACTCAAACGGCGACCCGCAGTTCTTTGCCAATGCCTCTGCAATCAACTCGGGCGTAGCGACTGGGTCGCCCGTGCGGCTCCCGTATCCGGGCGAGGCGGGTGAGCGTAATTACTTCCGTGGCGACGGCTACTTCGGCCTCGACTCCGGTTTGGCCAAGAACTGGCAAATCCGTGAGCACGGCGCCCTGAAGTTCGACTGGGAGGTCTACAGCGCCACGAATACGGTACGTTTTGACCCGGCGTCGATCAATTCAGGTTTGACTGGCGCAGAACTGGGCGTAGCCACCGGTCTCCTGACTACGCCGCGGCGTATGCAGTTTGCGCTTCGGTACGACTTCTAGGTCCGGGACAAGACAAGCGCCGGGGATCAGAACGGGTCTCCGGCGCTTTTCCCTGTTGACGGGAACCAGTCACAACTTCATCTCCGGCGATTTCTTCGCATGCATTGTCTGTCTGGCCGCGGCCGCTTCTCTTCGCGGCTGGTTTGTGATTACACTACTCGTTCTCTCCCTGAACCAGCCCGGATGGATGCGGAAATCGTACCCCTCCCGAGAACCCGGAAAGGACCCCATGCACTCAAGTCGCCTGCGCTGGCTTGTCCCGATGTCCGCCGCAATCCTTATAACCCTCGCTGCACAGGCGCAGGTGCCCACCCCGGCCTCGGTGCTGGGGCATACCCCCGGCGACGACTACTATCTGGCGAACTACGACGACGCGATTCAGTATTTCCACGAACTGGCCGCGCACTCCGACCGCGTGAAGATGTTCACGGTGGGGAAGTCGACGGAGGGGCGCGATATTGAGATTGCCGTAATTTCGTCCCCGCAGAATCTGGCAAAACTCGACGAATATAAAGCCATTGCCCGGCGCCTGGCGACTGCACAGGGACTGGACGATGCGCAGGCACTGGAGCTGGCACGCAGCTCAAAAGTGATTGTTCACATCGATGGGGGTCTGCACTCGAGTGAAGTTGCCGGCGGCCAGCACTCCATCGCATTAGCCTACAAGTTGGCTTCTGCACAGGGCGACCCGGAGGTCGACAACATCCTCGACAACGTAATCCTGATGCTGTGGCCGACGCTGAATCCGGATGGCCAGGACATGGTGGTGTCGTGGTACCGGAAGAACCTCGGCACGCGCTTCGAGGTAAGTCCCATGCCGTGGCTCTTCCAGGATTACGTTGGCCACGATAACAACCGTGACGGTTACATGCTGAACATGAAGGAGTCGCAGGTGGTGACGAAGGCCGAGATCGAGTATTCGCCGGTCATTTTCTACTGCCAGCATCAGACCGCGCCTTTTCCCGCGCGCATCTGGATACCTCCGTTCTCCGATCCTATCTCGTCGAATATCAGCCCCTATGTGCGCAGCTGGTTCAATGTTATCGGCACTAATATGACGGCCTATCTGGATGCGCACCAGATGCCGGGAGCCATCAGCGAGTCGCAGTTCGACAACTGGTATCCGGGGTTTGTCGATTACGCCGGTTCGTTCCGCAACGAGATTTCCTTCTTTACCGAGACCGCGCTTTACCGCTACGCCACGCCGCGCTTCTATACGGTGGATGAGTTCCCCAAAGATATGCAGGACCTGAAAGCGCTGACCATGTACACCACGCCGTGGCAGGGGGGGTGGTGGAGGCTGAAGGACGCGGTGGATTACATGGTGGCGGCGTCAATGTCGGTGCTGGATACCGCCGCTCGGTATCGGGAGACGCTGCTCTACAACCGCTATCAGGCGGCGCGCGACAACATCCGGCGCTACCAGCACGAGCCGCCGTTCGCTTATGTGATCCCCAGCGTGCAGACAGATGCGCCGGAGGCACAGCTGCTGGCGCACATCATGCAGGAAAACGGGATTGAGATTCGCGAGTCGCAAGCGGGATTCCGCGCGAATGACAAGGATTATCCCGCCGGCTCGTGGGTAATTCTGATGGACCAGCCGTATACATCGCTGGCCAAGGAGCTGTTTGAAGTGCAGCGATACCCGGCCGCGCTCTTCACGGAAAGCCAGAAGCCGGTTGACTTACCCTACGACGTCACGGGCTGGACGCTGCCTATGCAAATGGGCGTTCGCGTGGACCCGGTCAGCGATCCGATGACGGACGAACAGCTTGCACACCTGAAGGCCGTGACGGATCTCGATCCGCCGCCGTCGGAGGTGCAGGGAAGCGGCGCCACCTTCATCCTGAGTCACGAGTCTAACTCGAGCTTCCGCGTGATCAACGATGTGCTGGCTGCGGGCGGCTCTGTGGGATTTGCGTCAGACGAGCTAAAGACGCCGGAAGGCACAGAGAAAGGCGCAATCGTAGTCAGCGGAGTTAGTCGCGCCAGCATCGGCGACTTATCGAAGAAGTATGCTATTTCGGTGCTGGCCGCCGATAAAGCGCCCGAGCACGTGATCGCCCTTCACAAAGCGCGGGTCGGATTATATCGTCCGTGGGACGCGTCGATCGACGAAGGCTGGACGCGCTGGATTCTGGAGCAGTATGGATATGCTCCGATCAGCCTGTACAACGCCGACATGCGTTCGGGCGGTCTGCGCGATCGCGTGGACGTGATCATCCTGCCGGATATGCGGCGGCAGCAACTAATGGACGGCTATCGCGACGGCATTGTTCCGGGGCAATACGCGGGCGGCCTGGGCGACGAGGGCATCGACAACCTGCGGGATTTTGTGCGCCGCGGCGGAACGCTGGTCGCGTTCAACCAGACGGCGGCGACGCTGATTCCGCTGCTGTCGCTGCCGGTGACGAACGCGTTGGAAGGCCTCAAAAGCGATAAATTCTTCTGCTCCGGCGCTCTGCTGCGGGTGGAGCTCGGCTCCGGCGATCGGCCCGTGACATGGGGATTGCCCAGCGAGCCGATCGTGATGTTCGAGACGGGCCCGGCCTTCACCACGCAGGCTGGATTCCACGGGGCGGTGCTGGCGCGCTATCCGAAGGACAGCAATCCACTGGAAAGTGGGCTGCTTCTGCATCCGGAAGCTATCGAAGACAAGATCGCCGCGCTGGAAGTGCCGTATGGAAGCGGGCGCATCTTTCTCTATGGATTCAAACCGCAGTGGCGGGCGCAGTCCCACGGGACTTACAAATTCTTCCTGAATGCGCTCTACAAATACGATCAGCCGCCGTTCGCGAAGCCCGAGCCTGCCGAGCAAAAAGACCAAAAGGAGAAAGCAGAATAACGCGGCGGACTTGCGTTGCGCTTCGCAGAGCACCGAGAATGGTGGTGATCACAAAGGACCCGGATGAATCAGCATGAACCGATTCGCGCGCCGCGCGGCAACACCAGAACCGCGCGCGGCTGGATTCAGGAAGCGGCGAAGCGGATGCTGATGAACAATCTGGATCCGGCGGTCGCTGAGAAACCCGCGGAGCTGATCGTCTACGGCGGGCGCGGCAAAGCGGCGCGCAACTGGGAGTGCTTCCACCGAATCATCGAGACGCTGGATCGGCTGGAGAACAATCAGACGCTGCTTATTCAGTCCGGCAAGCCGGTTGCTGTGCTGGAAACCCAACGGCTGGCGCCACGCGTGCTCATCGCCAACTCCAACCTTGTTCCGCACTGGGCCACGTGGGAGCAGTTCGACAAGCTCGACCAGGCGGGGCTGATGATGTACGGCCAGATGACCGCCGGCTCGTGGATTTACATCGGCACGCAGGGCATCCTGCAGGGAACTTACGAGACGTTCCAGGGCGCCGCGCAGCGCCACTTCAACGACACGCTGGCGGGAACCATCACCGTTACGGCCGGCCTCGGCGGGATGGGCGGCGCGCAACCGCTGGCCGTCAAGCTCGCGGGCGGCGTCAGCATCTGCGTCGAGGTCGATGCGAGCCGCATCCAGCGCAGGCTCGAAACCCGCTATCTGGATAAAGCGACCGGCTCGCTGGACGAAGCGATCGCGATGGCGAAGGACGCAAAAGCGGCGCGGCAGGCTGTCTCCATCGGGCTGATGGGCAATGCGGCCGAAGTTTTGCCGAAGATGGTCGAGATCGGATTCACTCCCGACCTGGTGACGGACCAGACCAGTGCTCACGATCCGCTGTGGGGCTATTTGCCGATCGCCCGCGCCGACGAAGATTTGAATACGGTGCGCGAGAAGGAGCCGGAGAGGTACCTCGAACGAGTGAGGGCTTCGATGGTTGCGCACGTGCAGGCGATTCTGACGATGCAGCAGCGAGGCGCGATCGCCTTCGATTACGGGAACAACCTGCGCACGCAGGCTCAGCTGGCCGGCGTCAGGGATGCGTTCGCCTATCCGGGCTTTGTGCCGGCCTTCATTCGGGATTCATTTTGCGAGGGGCGCGGACCGTTTCGCTGGGTGGCGCTCTCCGGCGATCCCGCCGACATTGCAAAGACGGATGAGGCACTGCTCCGGCTTTTCCCCGAGGACCAGCGTCTGACACGGTGGCTGACATACGCCGCGGACCAAATTGCATTCCAGGGACTGCCGGCGCGCATCTGCTGGCTGGGCTACGGGCAACGGGATCGCGCAGGGCTGCTCTTTAACCAGATGGTGCGCGACGGGCGGCTGAGCGCTCCCATTGTGATCGGGCGCGATCACCTCGATGCGGGCTCGGTGGCCAGTCCCTTCCGCGAGACGGAGGCGATGCGCGACGGGTCGGACGCGGTGTCAGACTGGCCGCTGCTCAATTTCGCGACGGGCATCGCGAGCGGCGCATCGTGGATGAGCTTCCACCACGGCGGAGGCGTGGGCATGGGATACAGCCAGCATGCGGGGCTGGTGGCTGTGGCGGACGGCAGCGATGAGGCTGAAGAACGCCTGCGCCTGTGTCTGCGGAATGACCCTGCGCTGGGGGTGGTACGCCATGCGGACGCGGGCTACGAGCGGGCGGTCGACGTCGCGCGCGAACGTGGCGTGGATATGCCGAGTCTGCCATGAAAGCCGACCTGGTGGTCCGAGGCATTTCGCAACTGGTGACAGCGGAGGGCCCAGGACCGAAGCACGGCGCGGCGATGCGTCAGCTAAAGGTCGTGGAGCAAGCGGCACTGGCAGTTGCGGACGGGCGGATTCAGTGGGCCGGCGCCGAGGGGGAATGGGGCGGGGAAGCTGCGGCAACTATAGATGTGGAGCAGCGTGCCATCGTGCCGGGGCTGGTCGACCCGCACACGCATGCGGTGTGGGCGGGGGATCGCCTGGAAGACTTCGACGCGCGCATTTCCGGCGTTCCCTACGAGCGCATTCTTGCCTCGGGAGGCGGCATCTGGAGCACGATTCGGGCGACCGCGGCAGCGACGCAGGACGAGCTGGTTGCGCTGGCAAAACCGCGCATCGACGCACTGCTGCGATCTGGCGCAACCACGATTGAGGTGAAATCCGGGTATGGATTTGCGCTGGAGGCTGAGATTGGGATGCTGCAGACGATCCGCGCCCTGGCTGGACTGACGCGCGCCCGCGTCGTTCCAACGCTGCTGATCCATGTGCCACCAAAGGAGGCGGCGGAGCGCGCAGCCTATGTGTCCGACGTTTGTCAGACATTAATCCCCGAGGTGGCGGGGCAAAAGCTGGCGGTGGCGGTGGATGTGTTCGTCGAGAAAGAGGCGTGGAGCGCCGCGGAGGCGGAACGGATCTTCGCGAGCGCGCAACAACACGGGCTGGCGATCAAGCTGCACACCGAGCAGTTCCATCGCGTGGGCGGACTCGAACTCGGCCTGCGGATGGGAGCGCTCAGCGTCGATCATCTGGAGGCGTGCAGTCCGGAGCAGGTGGCGGCGATCGCCGGCAGCTCGACGATCGCGACGATTCTGCCCGGCGTCTCGCTGCATCTGGGGCTGCCGCCGGCGCCGGGCCGCGGTTTGATCGATGCGGGAGCGGCAGTCGCGGTGGGAACCGATCTCAATCCGGGGTCGAGTCCGTTATTCTCCCCGGCGATGGCATTGGCGCTCGCAGTACGCCTGAACGGACTCACGGCGCAGGAGGCGCTGGTTGGGGGAACGACAAACGCCGCGTGCGCGCTGGGGTTGCCGGAGGCAGGGCGGATCGAGCCGGGACTGCCGGCAGACTTTTTGGTTTTGCAGGGCTCGGACTGGCGCGAACTGGTTTACACGCTGGGCAGCAATCCGGTGCGCGAGGTCTGGATTCGCGGCGAAAAGGTGGCAGCATGAGCACGCTCTATCGTCCCGAGCTGCTTTTGTCGGATGGCAGGTTCGTTGCGAATGCCGGTCTTCTTGTTTCCGATGCCGGGCGGATTCTGGCCCTCGCTGCGTCCGACACGCCGTCGGACACCGTCGTGGACCTGCCGGGAAAAGCGCTGCTCCCGGGCTTCGTCAACGTGCACTCACACGCGTTTCAGCGGCTCATTCGGGGCAAATCGGAATCGCGAGCCGTGGCGGGAAAGGACTTCTGGTCGTGGCGCGGGACGATGTACCACGCGGCCGCGAGCCTCGATCCGCAGCAGGTGTACGACGTCGCGCGCATGGCGTTCCTGGAGATGGCGCTGGCCGGAACAACGACGGTTGGGGAATTTCACTACCTGCACACTGCTCCGGATGGCAGGCCGTATGACGATCCGAACCTGCT
>JASHPM010000018.1 GCA_030038115.1 Acidobacteriaceae bacterium
ACCGCAGCCGTGCTGGATACACAACTCACCAACCTCGAGCAGCAGGCGGTCTGGAGCCTGTGGTCGAGTTTGGAGGGCGGGATCAATGGGCAGACGACCTCTGCCTTCAACTTCCCGCGCACCATGATGAATACCGCGATCCCTGGCAGTACCGGGCAGTTCAGCAGCGGCGTCGCTCTGAACGCCAGCACCGGCTATGGCAACTATAACGGCATGTTCGTCAGCTTCGGCACGCGCAACTGGCACGGGCTGACGTCGCAGAGCAACTTTACGTACAGCAAAGCGCTGGGCACTGGTGCTGTGGTGCAGGCGTCGAGCGAATACACGCAGAATGACGCCTACAACCTGGGCGCGATGTACGGGGAGCAGAACTTCGATCGGCGTCTCGTGTACAACACCTACATCGTCGCGCAGGAGCCGTGGTTCAAAAACCAGAGCGGTTTCCTGGGACGCGTCGCCGGAGGCTGGCAGTTTGCCCCTATCTTCACGGCCGGCAGCGGCGGCCCAGTGTATTGCAATACATTTAGCGACGCTCAGGGCTGGGGCGCCGGCGACGGTGTCGAATACGCCGACAACGAACAGTGCGTCTTTACGAGCCCGTATAACGGTGGCCACTCCGCGCACTTCGGAGTGACGGGCGACGCGACCACGGGGGTGGGGATTGACACCTCGACCACGCCGGTCAACATGTTCTCGAATCCCAACGCGGTGTGGAACCAGGTGCGCGCTCCCATCCTCGGCATCGATACCAGGAACCCCGGGCAGGGCCCGATTATGGGCCAGCCCTACTGGAACCTGGATGGCCAGGTGCTGAAGGATGTCAGAATCGCCGAATCGACGACGTTCGAATTCTCATTCATCGCCACGAACATGATGAACCACCGGCAGTTCAACGATCCCGAGCTGTCCCTGAATGCTCCTGGCTCCTGGGGGGTATTGAACTCGCAGGTCACTAACGGTGCGGGGATTCCCTTCACACGCCAGATGGAGTTCGGAAGCCGCATCATCTTCTGACCTCAGATCCGGCCGGAACCAATGGGCTTATCAGCTGAGCAAAGACTGGGCGGAACTCCCTCCGGGCTTCCGCCCCTTTCCTTTGGAGTGAGCATCTCCTCTGGAGGCCTCCGCAGTCACCATAACTGCGGCGCCCGCATAGCCCGGGGCTGGTACTAAATATCGTCGGCATCTGCCGAAGCATAGGACTGTGACAACAACCCGCGCCGCAATACCAGCCGCGCAGCCCTGCTGATTGGCAAATCCTTGCCATTGCGTAAGTGAACGAAGGCATTGCCGGACCGCGGAAGGTCGAACTCTACCACGTGGTCCAGATTAACGATTGCGTTTCTGTGCACGCGAAGGAAGCGCTCCGGATCCAATTGCCTGTACATGTCTTTCATCGTCATTCTATATTCGTACCTGGCAGTTTGTAGGTTCAGCCATAGCATGTTTCCGTGACTTTGAATCCATAATACGTCGCGGATCGATACTAAGACGATCTTGTCGCCTGCCCTGACTGTCATCCGGCTCAGGTGCTTCACAGGCACCGTGCTCGGAGCTTTTCCTGAGTCGTGGACCGAGTCGATTCGACGAGCAGAACCCGACTCCATGGCCCGTGGCTGTGCAACGTCATCGGAGTGCTGCACATGCCCCGAGATTCCCCAGCGAGATCTTTCATGGTCCGAATATGGCGCCTTCCATCCATAGCTGGTCATGCCGCGACTCCGTTTGGACGATGGATTCAGTTCCTTTGTTTGGCCCTTCGATATCCGTCGAGCAACAGCACCTTCAAAACAATTACCCTTCCTCATGTTGGACGTACGAACCGGTTGGTATGTGTGCAACAAATAGTTTCACCTGCCCCCTTGGCACCCATGCGATCAGCTCCGCCTGCGCTTACCCGGCGCGCGAAGAGAACTCAGCCAGCCCACGATATTTCTGATTCCCATATTCCACACCTTCACATCCTGAGCATTCTTTGCCAACACTTCGTAGCCTTCGACCATCGCGATCAGAAGGCTCGCAGTCTCTTCCGGAACCAGGTCGCGGCGGACTGTTCCCTGATGCTGCCCCCTCCGCAAAGCCGCGGCAACGCCTTCTTGCCAGGCATGGAAGATCCTTTCCAATCGCTTGCGGAATTGTTCGTCGAGCTGCGACATCTCCTGGGTCAAATTGACCAGCGGACAACCGCCCTTTACGTCTTTTGGCCGAGCTGGTATGGCTTGCACAACCCCGATCAAAGCATCGATAGGCTCCTTGTCCTTGCTCCGTTGCAGGGGAACCAGCCACCTGTCACGCTGGAGTTTTGCGACAACTTCTTCGATAACGGCATGTCCCAGAGCTTCTTTGCTCTCGAAATGGTAGTAAAGCGCTCCTTTGGTGACGTTGGCGGCGGCCAGAATTGCATCGAGCCCGGCACTCTGGAAGCCGTATCTGTAAACCTCGCGAGAAGCTGCCCGCAGCAAGCGCTGTCGCGTGCGCTCGGGATCGCGCAGCCTTGGCGCTCTGCGGCTCAGGGTCTTACGTGCCAGCAACATACCGACCAGTATGTACTCTGGTTGGAAACGGTGTCAAGGGAAAGGACGCTGTTTCTTACGCAGCCATGCAGACGCCGCAGCCATGGCGCGATGTCAATACCAGATATCGTCGGCACCGCTGGAAGCATAGGACTGCGACAACAGCCCGCGCCTCAATAGCAGCCGTGCAGCCCTGCTGACTGGCAAAGCCTTGCCATTGCGTAAGTGAACGAAGGCGTTGCCGCACCGCGGAAGGTCAAACTCCACCACATGGTCCAGGTTGACGATTGCGTTTCTGTGCACGCGAAGAAAACGTTCCGGATCCAATCGCCTGTAGATGTCTTTCATCGTCATTCTATGTTCGTAACTGGCTGTCTGGACGTGCAGCCAAAGCAAATTGCCGTGGCTTTGAATCCAAAATACGTCGCGGAAAGATACTAAGATGATTTTCTCTTCTAGTCGGACTGCCATCCGGCCCAGGTACTTGGCAGGTGGTGTGCTCGGAGCTTTTCCTAAGTCGTGGACCGAGTCAATTCGATGAGCAGAACCCGGCTCCATGGCCCCTGGCTGTGCAGCGTCATCGGAGTGCACACTCTTCGAAGTTCCCCAGCGAGATCTTTCCTGATTCGAATATGGCGCCTTCCATGCATAGACGGTCATACCGCAACTCCGTCGTTCCGGTGAAATAGCAGCTCGATATACTGGCGCAGATGGTCGACCATCATCTCGGCCACCTCGGGACCCCCGCGCGCCTTGGCCAGGACGAACGCGCCCTGCAGCGCCGCCTGGGTGAAGAACGCCAGGCTCTGCGGCGTCCAGTTTCCGTGTACCTTGTACTTCCTCACCGCCGCCGCAATGTCCGGCTCCAGTGTCGCCACGTGCCCGCTGATGCTCTGCTCGCACGCCTCACGCAGCAGCGGATGGGTCGCGTACACCTCCTGCACCATCGTTCCCGCAAGGCAGGTGAATTCCGGCAGGGCTCCGCGCAGCAGGGACTTCCGAAAATCGATGTAGGCCAGCAGCCGGTCCAGGGGATCTTCCAGGGCCTGGTAGGGAGCAGACGCAAACCCTTCCCTGGTCACCTCGTTCCAATACTCCGCCGCCGCCAGGGCCAGCGCCTCCTTGCTTTTGAAATGGTAAAAAAAGCTGCCCTTCGTTAGCCCCGCTGCCTCGCAGACATCCTCCACCCGGGTCGCCTGGTACCCTTTTTCGCGGATCACACGCAGAGCCGCTTCCAGCAGCTTTGTCTTCGATTCGTGCTGATTCTGTGTGATTTGCATAGCATACCGAGTAGTCGGTATGTAGACTATCTCGCCATGAATCCACTGTCAATCCCCTTCTGCGGAAGTTTCCGATCTTTTTCGTCCCTTCAAGCCCGTACCGCCGCTTTCACCCTTGGGGAGGTGAATCCCTTTTGTGTCCTGCTCCGGATCTGTCTCCTCGGCGAACCTGCAAAAGGGATACTGAGCATCCGCACCCTGTCAACTCGCCTCCCGTCCTGAGGCCGACACTTACACAACGGAACCGTAAGCAAGGAAAGGCGCATAATCAGAACCCCGCAACAGAGGAGGAGCTGTCTATGCTCGAACTGCTGACCGTACGGATGGAACTTCCGGCTGAAACCAACATCGTTATTGGTCAATCGCACTTCATCAAGACAGT
>JASHPM010000179.1 GCA_030038115.1 Acidobacteriaceae bacterium
TCGGTGCGAATCTGCACCTCGAACTGATGCCCGCCCTCGCCCATCACGGTTGTGTGCAGCGACTGATACAAATTGGGCCGCGGCATGGCGATGAAGTCCTTGATGCGGCCAGGCACAGGGCGCCAGATGCTGTGGATGATCCCGAAGACGGCGTAGCAGTCCTGCACGCTCGAGGTGATGACGCGCAGGGCGAGCAGATCGTAGACCTGATCGATGGAGGTCTGCGACTTCACCAGTTTGCTGTGGATGCTGTAGAGCCGCTTGATGCGCCACTCGACGCGGGCCTTGATGTTGTTCTCATGCAGGCGCTCGGAGAGCAGGCCCTCGACGCCGGCCAGGAATTGCTCGCCTTCGGAGCGCCGCGCTTCCACGGCTTCGTGCAGCTGCTCCCAGGTGATGGGATCGACCCAGCGGAAGGCCAGGTCTTCGAGCTCGCCGCGCAGTTTGCCCATGCCCAGCCGATGTGCGAGTGGCGCATAAATGTCGAGAGTCTCTCGCGCGATGGCGCGCTGGCGCTCGGGCGGCAGATGCTCCAGGGTGCGCATGTTGTGCAGGCGGTCGGCCAGCTTGATCAGAACCACGCGCACATCGCTGACCATGGCCAGCAGCATCTTGCGGACGTTTTCCGCCTGGCGGTCTTCGCGATTCGCGAACTGAATCTTGTCGATCTTGGTCACGCCCTCGACGATGTGCGCGACCTGCTCACCGAACCTGGCGACGATGTCCTCAGTGGTAACGGGCGTGTCTTCGACCGCATCGTGCAGCAGGCCCGCGGCGATGGCCGTCGAGTCCAGCTTCATCTCGGCCAGAACCAGGGCGACCTCCAGCGGGTGCAGGACATACGGTTCGCCGGAAGCGCGGAGCTGGCCGTTATGGTGCTCAAGGCAGAACTGCCACGCCTTGCGGATGATGTCGATTTCGTCGGTGGGGCGATTGGTGTGGACAGTCTCCAGCAGCCGGCCAAACTTCTCCCGGAACAGGTCGGGGACCCGCTCAACGTTGAGCGTGGTGGACTGGACACTCGCCATAACCCATTATAGGCGGGACTTGCAAGAGGAGCATCAATTCAGGATGGCGCGTCACTCCGGCTTTCCCGGATTCTTTGGCCTGGGAGGCGTCTTTTCCGGCGGCGGGGGGCTGCCAGGCAGCAGACCGGGCGTGGGGCGCTTGTTGTCGTGCACCCACGAAAGCAACTCATCGAAGGCGAGGCCGGTCTGGTCGGCCGTGATGTTGCAGTGGCCGTCGCGGTCGACATACTGCTCCACAAACTGGTCGCCGTTGCCCAGCCGCCGCGTCAGCTCGTTGTACCACCCGGTGGTCGAGGCCGGCACCAGCGGATCGTAGATGGTGTGGACTTCGAGCAGCTTGCGGTGCAGGTTCCCGTTGGGCGAATACCAGTCGGCGAGGAAGCGGTAGGCGTTGGCGTCGGCCGAGTAGCGGTGCACGCGCTGGTTGAGCAGGGCGTCGTTGGCCGTGCCGTTGTAAACCAGATTGCGGTTGTCGAAAGGGTTGCCGCCGGACTTGAGGCGCAGGTCCTCAATCACAAAGGTATTGAAGACGAGCACGTCGGCCAGACCGCGGTTGGTGTGGATGTTGGCGATCTCGCGTACCAGCGCAGCCTGCTCGGGGTTGGCATCGAGGCTCTTCTGCGCGTTGGTGATGGTGGGGATATCGTTCATCATGAACGTCGGCGGAATGTGCTCGACGTCGGGCAGCACGCCGGGGAAGAAGGCGTCGAAGGCGACGCGCACGGCAAAGGCCCGCTGCATCACGAGGTCGGCTGGCGCCAGAACGCCGCAGAGCGCGAGGCCGCCGGCGTAGTCTTTTGGGGTTTCCTCGAGGGCCATCACGGTGAGCAGACCTCCCATGGAGTGCCCCATCAGGAACGTCTCGCGGGGTTGGCCGTATTTCTTCCGGAAGTAGCGCCGGAGGGCCTCGGTTTCTTTGGCGGCTTCAGGCACGGCCCACCCGCCGACGGAATAACCGGAGCGCGCGACGGCGTAGCCGCGATTGAGAATCTCCTGCAGAATGCGGCTCGGCGGGTATTTCGGGTCGAAGGTCAGCGGCGTCGGCTCGTAGCCGTGGAAATACAGCACCAGGCCGCGATTCCAGTTCTTTGGAATGTCGATGCGGAAGGCGGTGCCGTTGATTTTGCCGATTTCCGTCTGGACGGGGACCGACGGCGGCGTGGCCGGTCCAGCCGCGGTCGGAGGCGCATTGGTCGAGGGGGCGACGGGACGCGTCGCCGGTCCAGGGGGGGCAGGCGATGGCGATGCGCGCGCGCCCTGGTTCGTCTGCGCTGCTGGGGCGACGGAAGAAGTGGCGTGTTCGGGTTGCGTCGCCTGAATGGCTGGTGCCGTCTGCGCGGGCAACCTCGCTGCCGAAAACGGCAGGAACAAGAGCGGTTGGAACAGGAGTACCTGGGCAACGCGCCGAAGATAGCCTGACAAGTACGCTCCTTTCCGCTGTGCGAAGATGAGGTTCGGGCCGGCGAACCTGGCCCCACCCAGGGCGAAGCCGCCTTTTGTCGAATTCTGATGCCAACTTACCCCGGACGCGAATCTTCCCGAAAGAAACAAGCTAACCGAAAAACCGCGGAACCGGGCGCCATCGGCGGTGGCAAACCGAAAAAGGCCGAACCTCGCGGTGCGGATTCGCCCCATCCACCAGATGCACGCCCGGCGGATTCCACGCCGCAAATTCCCGGGGCAATCCGCATCTCACACCGGGCCGCCGATCGGCTGCGCGCGGGCCATGTGTGGGTGTACCGGTCCGACGTGGAGCAATGGCCCGGAGAACTGCAGGCCGGGCTGGTCCCGGTGACGGATCCGCGCGGCGCGCTGCTGGGAAGCGCCCTCTACAGTCCCGCGTCGGAGATTGCTCTGCGTCTGGTGTCGCGCGAACTGCTCACCGACGAAGGCGCCTGGCTCGACCTGCTTCGCGCGCGTCTCAGAGCCGCCATCGAACGGCGCGAGCCGCTGCTCAATGCGGACAACAACGCCTGCCGCCTGGCTTTCAGCGAAGCGGACGAGCTGCCTGGAATCACCGCCGACAAATACGCAGGCCTCGTCATCGTGCAGCTTCGCCACAAGGCGCTCGATAACGATGCGGTGCGCGCGGCTGTGGCGGAGACAATCCGCGAAGCCGTCGGGCAAAACACGATTCTGGAGCGCGAAGACCCGCGCATCCGCGAGCTGGAGCAGCTCAGCGTGCCGGCCTCCACAACCCTGTTTGCTCGCGATGCGCAGAATCCCGCTACCAGCACTGTTTTCCGGCTCAACGGACTCAACTTTCACTTCGACGCAACCAGCGGCCAGAAGACCGGCGCGTTTCTGGATCAGCGCGAGAACTATGCCGCTGCCGCGGCCCATGCGCATGGCGAGGCGCTCGATGTGTGCACCTA
>JASHPM010000180.1 GCA_030038115.1 Acidobacteriaceae bacterium
GCGGCCCTGCTGCGCGCGCTCGAAAACGAGGCAGCACCGGCGGCTGTGTCGGAAGCCGCGTCCTGAATACTGCTGCAAAGGAATCCGGACCCGGCAGGCGCTCGTTAAGCGCTGCCGGTTGTCCGCAGCGGCTTTTGTCTGCTGCGCGCACGCCGCCACGAGAGCCAGATCAAAAAGAGTGCACCCGCGGCCAGGTAGATGAGGTTCGACGCGACCCACAGCACAAAACGGAAAAGCCAGATGCGCCGCTCCCCGCGCTGCACGGACGCCGCGGGGAGAACCACTGTCTGGCCCCAGTCCATGGTGAGCAGCCGCGGCAGAAATCCCTGACGCACGCATCCTTCCAGGTTGTACACGCCCACGTGCGGCGTGAAGTGGCTGGCGACGATGAGGTCGCGGGAAAACTCTGTCCAGTCCAGCGGCGCGAAGCCCACGCCGGGCGTCCCCGGGCCCGAGGTGCTGCCAATCGCAATGCCCCACGACAGCCGGCCCAGCGACCAGATCACGCCTTCGCCCCCGGGCCGCGCGAAGCTGGTATAGAGCATCACGTAATCCTAGTCGCCGCGCACTTCCGGCGTGGTCAGGAGCCGGTCCGCCAGGGTCGTGTGCACGGCATGCTCCGCCGGGACATACGGCATCTGGTAAATCTGGACGGGATCGCCCCACGCCCGGATTTGATCAACGAGCTGCGCGTAAGACTTGCGCGCGCGCGCCATGTGGCCAAACGCCGCGCTGCGTTGCGCCAGTGTGGCCAGCAGCCGCCAGCGTTGCCGGCGGAGTTGCGCCAGCTGGCCGAAGTTCGGCTCGATGTCCAGTCCCACTGCCGCCCAGCGCAATCCATAGGTGCGCGACCATTGCTCGAAGGCCGCGATGCGAGCCGCAGCCTGCGGTACGTTGTCGGCGTTCAGATAATAGCCCTGGGCGGCGGGCAGCACGATCCCGGCGACCACAGGAATCCCCTGCTCGTTAAGCGCGCCGCACCAGTGCGGCGCGCTGCGGTGAAAAGTCGGTGGTGGGGATTCCCACCGTGGCGTGCAGCGCTTTGAGTTGCTCCAGAACGCCCGGCTGCGCGAACAGACTCTGCGCGGCCTCCACACCCTGGTCGCAGCAGGCAAAACCCAGTTGGGGCGCGACACCTGGGCCCTGCACACGAATGTCGCCGGAACCTTGAAGGCGATTACATCCGCCGACGAACAACAAACCGGCGAGCAGAACCAGCACGCGAGCGCGGCGATTGCTGCAGGCCGTCATGCAACTCTTTGCCCGGCGAATTCAGTTCTGGCGGCTCGAATCAATGCTTCCACCCATCCTGCTTCGGTCTCGGATGCGCCCCAGCAGCCAGAGGAATCCTGCCACCGCGATCACATTGAAGACGATTTTTCCGATCAGGTCGATGCGCAGCCACGTGCTGCTGCCCAAAAATCCTGCCAGCATGCAAACCACGGTGGCGGCAAACCCGCTCGCCCATGTATGGGGCTCGCCCCATTGCGGAGACGAGGTCCAGCGGCGGAACAGCGCGTACACAATTCCCGCCCACACGATCCCCGCAGCGAGCGGAACTCCGAACGCAACCCGCGGCGTTTTCGGCGTAAAGACGAAAGCCATCAGCACGTACCATGGGAAACCAGAAAGCAGCGTGGCCAGCCCCACAATCCACGCAGGGGGCGCGGATCTCGCTGCAACTGTCCGCCCCACACCCCGCACCAGATACGCCTCGCCCCCCAGCAACGCGATCGCCAGCAGGCCGGCGAAGATCGTCGTCATCGCCGGATGATAGTCCGGCACATGCAGCATCATCGGCCGCGCGCGCTTGATCCACGCATACCAGGCGATCCGCGAACCCAACAGAAACACCAGGCCCGCGATGACCATGCCGCGCGTCTTCAGCCATGGGCGGTCGCGGCGCTCGGCGAAGATCAGCTCGGTCACCGCAACCGGAACCAGCACCACCCACACGCTCTCGAACCCCAGCATGAAGAGGAAGTAGATCCAGTTCACGCCCGCGGCGCGCCCGTAGTGCTCCAGCGCCCCGGGAAACGGCAGCGGCGCCAGCGACGTTTGCTGGATGATGAACTCCTCGGCGACGGAGAGCCCCAGGCCGAGCAGGAGCAGGCTTGGCCAGCCGCCGCGCCACCGGCGCACCGCCTCGCGGATGAGCAGCGCCCCGCAGCCCCACACCATCATTTCCGGGACCAAGACAAAGATCACGCTGGTCCTGGTGGCGCCGCTGAGCACCTCGGCGATAAAGGGAGCCAGAAAAACCAGCGTCCACGCCGGGCCCGGCCAGCGGCCTGGCTGCCTGGTCTGCGAGCCTGTTCGCGTCACGGAACTCATCGATATGTCCTTTACCGTTCGAACCAGACTTCCATGCCGATCGCGTTCGCATCGATGCGCGTGCTCGCGAACGGAACTCGATCCAGCATGGCCTGAAATTCCTGCTGTGTATAGGCGCGCTTCAGCAACATGAATCGAAACGTGAGGTTCGTAAACAGAGTGCTGGCCCACGACAGCTCGAGCCCCGCCACATACTTCCGAATCTCGGCCATCGACGTGTCGCGGCGCAGGTCAATGACGACACCTTTGCGGCCCGGGCGCAGGACACGCCGCATCTCGCGCAGCGCGCCCACGGGATCGGAGAAGTTCTTAAACGCCGCGCGGCACACCAGAAAATCGAAGCTGGCATCGGCGAAAGGCATCTGCGAGGCGTTGCCATTCTGGAAATCGACGCGCACCCCGACTTCCTCGGCATTGCGCCGGGCCAGTTCGACAAACGTCCTGCTGATATCGAGCCCGGTCACGCGCAGGCGGCCGGTCTTCGCCATCTCGACAGACAGGAATCCCGGTCCGGGCGCCACTTCCAGCACGTCTCCGCCCTCGGGAAGCCCAGCCGCGAAGCGCAGCGCCAGCCGGCGGTACTCCTCCATATCTTTGCGGGTCGTCTTCTCGTACCAGCGGGCCACGGAACCCTCCATGCCGAATCCCCTGTATGCTTTTTCCATCGCCAAACTCCTCTGCCGCAAGGTGTCTCACTAACCGTGTATATTAGTGACTAAGATTCTTGTATAGTAAGTCTACGACCTATGTCAAGCAAGCAGCATACCCGGCTCTTCCCTGCCCTGAACCGCGCGGTGCGTCTGTTCATCGCCGGCTCCAGCCTGTTCAGCCAGCGGGTCGCGGACAAACTCGGCCTGCACCCGACGGACATGCAGTTCCTGAATCTGCTCGATCTGCTCGGTTCCATGACGCCCGGCGCTCTGGCGCAGTGCAGCGGCCTGTCATCCGGCGGGGTCACCGTGGTACTCGACCGGCTGGAGAAGGCGGGTTACATCCGGCGCTCCGGCAATCCGTCGGATCGGCGCAGCGTGCTGGTCGGCCTGGTGGCCGCGCGGCAGAAGCGCGTGACCGCGAACTACGACTCCGTACAGAAGCAGTTTCAGGCGATCCTCACCGGCTTCTCCGATGAGGAACTGGAGACGGTTCTGCGGTTTTTCTCCGCCGCCAATGAAACGCGGCCTCCACTCGATAGCGAAAAGACGGTCAGCAGAAAGACGGTCAGCTAAAAAGCGGTCAGCGGGAAGACGGTCAGCGAAGAGCCGGTCAGCGGAAAAACGGTCAGCGAAGGACCGGCCGACAGGGCAAACTTCGGTGCTCTTGCCTGTCCTGGGGCAGGGTTGTCGAATGGGCAAATGAAGACGAAGCGTTTTCGCGATCTGCTCGTTTGGCAACGGTCGATGCGCCTGGCTGAGGAGATTTACGTCATCGCGCGTGGCTTCCCGAAAGAAGAACTCTTCGGGCTATCGAACCAGATGCGCCGGGCGGCCGTCTCTGTCCCGAGCAACATTGCGGAGGGCTTCGGGCGCGACTCCGACCGAGGCTTCGCTGTTTTTCTCGCGCAGGCCCGTGGGTCGCTTTACGAGCTTGAAACCCAGCTCGAGCTGGCGCGAAATCTGGGGCTGATCGATGCTCAGCGAGCGGCCCCGCTTCTGGCAGACGCCGCGGAGGTTGGCCGGATGCTGCATGGATTGCGCAGCGCGCTGCAGCGCAACGTGCCCACCTCCGAATGATGCCTTCGCTGACCGCTTCTTCGCTGACCGTTTTATCGCTGACCGCTTTTTAGCTTCCTTTCGTCATCGGTTTCAGGATGTCGTCGAGGCGGTCCGGCGTGCCTTCCACCCTCTCCAGATGCGGATAGCGCAGCCCGTCGTGATAATCCAGCGCCAGCACCCGATACGTCCCGGTATTCACCACGATCAGGGAGATGGGGTTGGTGTTTTGCTTCGCATCGCGGATGGCATCGTTCAGCAGAGAGCCGGAATATTGCCGCCCGTTCACGGCGACGATCTGCATCCCCGGTCCCAGCTTCGCCTTGTCGGCGGCCGAGCCCACGAGCACGTCCTCGATGCGCCCATCGCTCCCCACGTTGATCCCGATTGACCACCACGCCTGCGTCGATCCCGATGAGCTCGTCTCTGCCTGGGTGATCTCGCTGGGTTGATCGGTGAACACCAGCTTGTAGCCGCCGTTTTCGATCCCGCCCAGCGGCGCGTGCGGCGACTTGCTGGTCAGCCTGTCCGTGAGGAACCCGGCCCAGTCATATGCCACCACCTCATTCAGCCCCTTCACCACGTCTTCGAACGTGTAGGGAACCACTTTCGGCGGCGTGTTGCCGCCCAATCCCTCGAAACCGGCGAGAAAATCATTCAGGCTTTTTTTGTCGTTGGTCAGCTTGCGGATGGTCGTGTCCACGTCGAGCCAAACCAAATCGCCCTCGGGATAGTAGTCGACGCTGCGCCGCCAGTTGTCCCACTGGCTCGAAGTTTCGTACAGCGTCTGCGCCGCGGTGGCCGTGTCCTGCAGATCGCGCCACGTGCGCCCCGGCCGATAATCGAGCATCGCCGCGTCGCTGGCCAGATAATCGCGATACTGCGCGGCGGTTTCGATGTGGCTCCGCGCGGCCAGCACATTGCCCAGGTAATTCGTCAGCCCTTCATACACCCACAGCAGATTGCCCCTCATGGGGTCTTCGTAGTTCCCTGTCGCCAGCCCCGCCGGCCGCCGATACTTCCCGTTCCACGAGTGGGTGAACTCGTGCGGCAGCAAATCCGCCGATAAGAGCAGCAGGTTGTCGTCGACGAAGGTCTTCTCCGGCACGCGATCGTCGCTGGACTGGTGATGCTCCAGCCCGAAGTGGGCCACCTGATCGCTGGCCGTGACCAGGAAGTGATAGCTCTCATAGTGCCGCGACTGATAGAGTGCGCCCGTTTCCCGCACCAGATTGCTGTAGCCCGCGATCGTGTCCGGAGTTAACTTCAGATCCTCTGGCCCATCCGCCGCAATATCCAGATAATGCTTCGGCGTCACCTCCGGCGCGAGCGGAATCTGCACAAAATACCGCCCGGTCAGCAGCGGCGAATCGATCAGCTGCTCCAGCGAGACGGTGTCGAAGTGCACCGCTCCGTCGGCCCCCGGCTCGGTATCCGCTTCGGTTCCGGGCGCGACGCGCGGCAGCGCAGTGGCGTACTGCCACCCCTGTGGCAGAATCACCGACGGCTGTACATCAATGTCCGCGTCATTGCTGTGCCCTGCGGGATACAGAACCAGCTCGTTCCAGCTCAGCAGGGCCAGGTTGGCGCTGGTCGAGGCGCCCGCGGAAAATCCGTTGGCTGGCGCGGTCGCCAGAAAATCGTCCTTCACATCCAGATGCGTGACGCCCTCGGGCACCATCACGCGGATCGCGTACATATTCACGTCATCGCGCGTCCACGCCAGCTGCTGGCCGTTCGCCGTGATGAACAGTCCGGCGAGGTCATCGATGGGGCCATCGGGCATATGCTCACCCGGAATCCACTTCGCATAGAGCAGCGTCAGCGGGCCGGGAGTGACAGGAATCGTCATCTGCGCGTGGATGATCTTACGCGGCGCATCGGTCAGGTCGACGGTGAGCTGGATGGGATTCGAAGCAGTCTGGGCAAGCAAAGGAAGTGCGGCAGCGAACATGAGCCCCAACAGCGGGCGCGGGCGAAAATGCATTCATCCTCCAGGGCAAGTGCAAACCCTTAGTGTAAACATGCACCGCGGACCATGAAACGAAGCTCTTGCCGTTTCCCGAATTCGGCGTAGACTGGCGCGTTCAAGGTACACTGCGATGATCCACTGGAATTTCGGGTTCGCGTGGATCGCCTTCGCCCTCGTCGTTGCGCTGCACGTCCTCGACGAAGCCACCCACGACTTTCTTGCTACCTATAATCCGAGTGCTCTGGCCATCCGGCGGCGCCTGCACATTCCCTTTCCGCCAGTCTTCACTTTTCGCGTGTGGCTCAGCGGCCTCATCGCGGGAATCTGCCTGCTGCTTCTGCTCTCGCCGCTGGCCTTTCACGGCGTCTACTGGATTCGCATCGCGGCCCTGGTGCTGGCCATCCTCGTCGGCATCGGCAATGCCCTGCTCCACATCGGCGGTTCCCTGCACTACCGCCGCTGGATGGCGGGCATCCTGAGCTCGCCCGCATTACTAATCGCAGGCACGTGGCTGTTGTGGAGCTCGTGGGTTGAGGCCCCCGCGCTGTTCTAGCCGGCGCCGTCACCCAACGTTGTTCTGATCAACGCGTACCACGGTCAGTTCCTCGACCTCTTCTCCGCTACGAATGCGCCGCAGCTGCTCGTGAAACAGCCGCCCACCCAGCAGTTCGCCGCTCTCGTCGTCGACGCTGGTCTCTTTCTGCTCCTCCACAATCATGTGCCGCACCTGCGGCTGCACGATTTCCTGCAGTCCCAGCAGCATCGCGCCCATGGCCAGGCCCGCCATGGAAGATACCACCAGCTCGCCGGTTCCGCGCCGCGCTCTTTTTCGCCGCTGCCGCAGCAGATACACGCACGCCCACAGCACAAACATCGCCACACACCCGTTGGCTATCCACGCAAGAAACATCGCGTTCCTCCAGCGCTGTCACTTCAGAAAGAAGCAGCACAGACGCAGGCCAGCCGAGGCTGACGCGCATTCCGCAAGCATTCGAAGGAAGTTACTGGAGGGAAAATGGAGGCGGCCGCTGGAACAATTCCGCGAGCCAGAAGACGGGTAAGGCCAACTGCGGCGCGGGATCGACGACCGGCCACAGCGACCGCAGCGCGAGCACGAGACCGAACAGCGCAACCGGCAGCAGAATGAATGCCGCCAGCGCCGCCGCGCTCGCAGTTGTGGGGTGCAGCGCCAGCGCGACCAGGCAAATCGCCAGGCCGAAGGCTGCCAGCTTGCGTAATGACGATGTTTGCACGCTGCTGCTCATCTCACCCAAAACCTGCCTGTTTTTAGATTGTAATCTCGCGGTCAACGGATTCGCCGATGCAAGTGCGCGAAGCGCGTTCGCCTCTACGGCCAGACCTGTACCCTAAACCCTGCACCCTATACCCTGTATTCATGGCGCGCGGTTTCTTCCTCACTTTTGAAGGGCTGGACGGCTCCGGCAAGTCGACGCAGTTGCGCAAGCTGGCCGTTCACCTTGAGGCCCAGGGCCTGGCCGTCACCGTCACGCGCCAGCCGGGGGGCACGCGGATTGGCGACCGCATCCGCTCGCTGCTGCTTGACTCAAAAACCGAGAGCCTCGACGCCATGACCGAGCTGGGCCTGATGTTCTCCGCCCGCGCCCAGTGCATTGCCGAGGTCATCGCGCCGGCTCTTCATGGCGGCAACGTGGTGCTGTGCGACCGCTTCACCGACTCCACGGAAGCCTACCAGGGAGGCGGACGCCAGCTGGGCAGCGAAACCGTTCTGCGGATGCACCAAACCATGTGCGGCGGTCTCAATCCCGATCTGACCCTGCTGCTGCTGGCGGATTTCGACCAATCCCTGCATCGCGCCCGGCGCCGCAACGACCGCAGCGCCACAGCCGAAGGCGACGAAGGCCGCTTCGAGCGCGAGGACGAGCTGTTCCATCGCCGCGTTTACGACAAGTACCGCGAGATCGCTGCCCGCGAGTCCGCCCGCGTTGTGCTCATTGAAGGCGACCGCCCCATTGAGGCCATCCACCGCCAGATCGCCGCTCTTGTCGATGAGAGACTCCGGTCCGTGGGCCTGCTTCCCCGGCTCCCCGCCGCCAGTGTCCGGTAATGGACAGTTCATTCCGCAAACGGCCACTCCAGACCCCTCGGCTGTCAACAGGTGGCACCGCAATTCATTTCCAATCAGTCGCTTAGCTGACAGTCTCGAATGGTGCGGCACATGCAATTATCCTTGAGTAATGGACATCTCTCGGCCCGATATTAAGAAAAAGAAGCTCCGGCGACAGATTATCGTGCTGGCCATCGTCGCTGTAGGCGTCACCGCGGCCGCCTGGGCTGTCATGCGTCTCAAGCCGGCTGTGCCCAGCGTCGACGCCAGCACCATCTGGCCGGAGACGGTCCAGCGCGGCGACATGATTTACAACGTCCGGGGCCTTGGAACCCTCACCCCACGGGAAGAGAGCATCGAGCTCATCCCGGCGCAAACCGACGCCACCGTGGTTCGGATCCGCGTGCTTCCGGGCACGAAAGTCACGCCAGACACGATCCTCATGGACCTTTCCGACCCGCAGCTGCAGCAGGAGCTGGTGAGCGCCAAGCTGGCTCTCGATGGCGCCGAGGCTGACTATAAGAGCCTGCAAGCCCAGCTGGACAGCGCCATTATGGATAAGAAATCCGCCGCGGCCCAGGTAAACGCCCAGTATTCCCAAGCCGAGTTGCAGGATCAGATCGACCAGCAGCTTCTCGGTCTGGGTGTGATCAGCGGCGTTCAGGCCAACCAGTCCAAAAACAACGCCGAGCAGCTCACGGCGCAGCACCAGATCAGCGTTCAGCAGCTGGACGTGAACGAGAAAGCCATCAAGGTCCAGCTGGCCTCCGCACAAACCAAAATCGACTCCGCCCGCGCCCTGCTTGACCTCTATCAGAAGCAGGAAGACGAGTTGCAGGTGAGGGCCGGCATCTCCGGCGTCGTAGCTTCCCTGCCCACGCCGATGCAGGTCGGCGAGCACGTCACGGCGGGAACCTCCGTTGCCGAGGTCATCGATCCCACCCAGCTCAAGGCGGCTCTGCAGATCGCCGAAACCCAGGCGCACGAAATTCTGCTCGGCCAGAAGGCCGAAATCGACACCCATAACGGGATTGTTCCCGGGCATGTGACCAGAATCGATCCCTCCGTATTGAACGGAACGCGCACTGTCGACGTAACACTGGATGGTCCCTTACCGCAAGGGGCTGTTCCACAGCTGAGTGTGGATGGAACCATCGAACTCGCGCACCTCCACAACGTCCTGAAGGTGGGGCGGCCGGCGTTCGCCAACGATAACAGCACCATCAGCCTGTTCCGCATCGACCCCAACGGCAAAACCGCCACCCGGGTGCAGGTGCAGGTGGGCAAGGCTTCAACCACGGAGATTGAGATCCTGAGTGGCCTGAACGAAGGCGATCGTGTAATCCTTTCGGACATGTCACGGTACGACGCAACGGATAAAGTTCGGCTGGAATAGAACAGTTCCCCCAAAAGGCCACGAAGGGTAAATCTTATGGAGCAGGAGAGCAGGATGGAGAACAATCAGGCGTTGATTGAAATCGAAGGCCTCACCAAGGTCTTCTACACCGACGAGATCGAAACCCACGCGCTGTCCGGCGTCCACATGAAGATCGACAAGGGCGAATACGTCGCTATCTCCGG
>JASHPM010000181.1 GCA_030038115.1 Acidobacteriaceae bacterium
GCTGCTGAGCAGCCAATATGGCTTCCAGGTGACCACGCTGCTGAACCAGGACGCGACCCGGGACAACATCCTGAAGTCGATTACGCATTTCCGCAAGGCGCTCTCGGAAAACGACAGCTTCCTGATTTACTATGCCGGGCACGGTTCCTTCGACCGCGAGACGCAGAAGGGTTATTGGCTCCCGATCGATGCGGACCCCGATCCGCTGGTGACGTCGCGCGACATCTCGGCGGACGACCTGACCACGGAGGTGCGGGGCCTGGCGGCACGGCACGTGATCATCATCTCGGACAGCTGCTTCTCCGGCGACCTGTCGCGGGCGGCGGGCACCATCTCGCCCTCGGACGGGAACCAGGCCTACGTGAAGCGCATGCAGCGGGCGCTGTCGCGCACACTGATGGCCAGCGGCAGCGACGAGCCGGTCTCCGATTCCGGCTCGCAGGGGCACTCGGTTTTCGCGGCGCTTCTGCTGCAGGCGATGCAATCCCCCAGCGAGGGAACCTTCACGGCGGAGGATCTGTTCACGACGATTCGCAAGCCGGTTCTCTCTCGCTCCGGGCAAAGCCCGCAGTACACGACGCTGCGCGACTCGATCCGGGCGTCGTCGAGCCTCGACAACGGGGACTTCGTCTTCATTCGCAAGGGCGCGCACTAAAACGAGGCGGTTGCCCGCTCAAGCCAGATGAGGCTTGCATGGGCCGGCGGGTTGGGCGCCGCTGGCGTTGCCGGGACGAATTGATATCGATTAACTGTTCTGGAATTTTGCCGCCATGGGCGCGGCGGCGGGGGATGGCTGCCGATGCTGGGGCGGGATGGAGCCGGCCAGAATCAGCAGGGCGCCCCCGAAGAACAGGGTGTCGCCAAAGTAGTTCATGCCGACGTCGATGTCGGCGGGATACACGGCGAGAATGGGCAGATAGACGAGGAGCACCACGACGCAGGTGACGATGCCCAGAAGGGTGGCCGCCGTCCGGGCGTGCCAGTTAGCGAGCATGGCCAGTCCCGCAACGACCTCCGCCGTGCCCACTCCATATCCAATCAGGGGATGGAACGGGATCCATGCCGGCAGCGGCATTTCGAGCGGGATGACCGGGACGAACTGGGGATGCAGGAAGTGCTGAACGCCGTAGAAGATCACGATGACGCCGACCACATAGCGCGCAACGGTGGCGAGGCGTTGGGCGGCCGGGCGCCAACGGTCGTTGGCCAGCGTGGATGCGAAAGCGAAGGCGCAGGCGCTGAAGGCCAGCTCGCGCAGGGTGAGCGCCTGCATAAAGCGGTTGCGGGGAATGGTTGCGAGGCCCTCCACATCCATGAGGACGACAAAGAGGAAGAACATGAGTCCCAGCAGCGCGGCAGCGAGGCCGGCCATGCGCTGGACCGCGATGCTGATGGCGGCGGCGATGAGCGCCACGCCCACGAACAGGACCCAGAACAGATGCCAGGGAATCCAGTGCGGGACCATGACGGTCATGGCGCGGGTAATGGTGAGGTGTTCGGCGCCAAAGACGGCGAGGGGCGCGGCGAAGAAGACCGGGCCGAGGCAAATGACCTTGTCGAGGCCGCGCGCGCGGGGGATGTCGCGCCGAAAGGCGAGGATCAAGCCGACGAGGAGGATCGCCGAGCCGGCGACCCAGGTGGCGGGGACGATAGGCCGGATGGCGAAGAAGACGGCAGCGGGAAGGGGCATCGAGTCCTCTATTGTCCGGCATCGGTGGCGAGGACGCCATGGCCACTCGGGCGGGAAGGGACCTGACCACCTGGAGGCGGGCGCTGAGGTACCCGCGCAGGCGCGGGCCGGCGGCCGGCCCACGCGACCGCTGCGGTGAGCGCCAGCACAAAGGCCACATAGATGGCACTGATGGCAAAGTAGCAATCGTCCCAGCCGCCAAAGGCCAGTCCCATCTCGCACCCGGCAAAGCTGAGAAGCGCCAGGGCGCTGCCGATCCGCGGCAGCCATGGCCACAGGAATGCAAAGCCGAGGAAGACGATGAAGTAATACGAGGTGAGTTGGGCGGCGAAGAGGATGAGCCCGATGCCCAGCACCAGCGCCACCCAGTCCGGGTGGCGTTCCACGGCTGCACCGAGCAACACGACGTAAGCGAGCAGCCCGGCCAGGAACAGCAGGCGCCGGGCATGGAAGTTGTCGCGCTGCGCCTGCTGCCAGCGCGCGTACGGGTCCAGCGCCCGATCATCGTGCAACACCTGCGCGCGGGTGGAAGGGCGCCAGGCGACGACAGTCTGCCAGCCCATGTTGTTGGTAAGCGGCGTTTCCAGATGTTTCCTGCTGTTGGCGATGAACCCTTGCCAGCAGTCGGTGCCCCCACCGTAGACGGTGGAGACCGGCACCAGCACGGCGATGGCCACGGCGGCGCCGGCGAGGAAGCGGCGCTGCGAAGACGTCCATACCAGCCGCCGCGCGCGCATGGAAGCGACGACGATCTTCAGCACCAGGGCGGCCGCGATGAAGCCGGGAAAGATCCTGAGCAGGGTAGCGTAAGCGATGGCTACGCCGGCAGCGAAGGGCCGCTCGCGCTTCATGAGGCAGATGCCCGCGACGGAAGCGAACAACCAGTCCATGCGCAGGTAGGCGCCGCCTGTCCAGAAGTAGCGCGCGGGGTAGTTGGTGCCGAAGAACAGAAGCGCCACACACAAGGTGCGCCAGCCGAACGCCCACCAGATGGCGAGCATCATGGCGAACAGCAGGACTGGATCAAGGAGAGCGAGACGGAATGCCGATGTTTGGTCCAACACGCCAACCCGGTTGGCGAGGAAGCCGCCGAGCAGCCGCCAAACGGGCGTGGCGTTGTAGCCGTGGTCCTGGAGGGCGTTGGTCCATCTCTGCCCGAACAGGTTGCGCCGGAAGAAATCCGCGTCGCGCATAAACGCCTGCCAGCGTTGCGGCGAGAAGTGCTGCTTACACTCCTCGGGATGGGCCAGGACCGGCGCGGCGGGGACGAGCAGGTTGGTTCGCAGATCGCGGATCTTCATCTGCGCCAGCACGGGCCCGAGATGCGTGTCCTCATCCTCGGCGACGATGGTGCATGCGTAGAGACGCGTATAGTCGAGCTCGGGCGCATACTTGCCGCCGAGGTAGTAGTGGTAGAACTCGTGGTAGTGGATGGTGAAGGACGGGCCGAAATGAAAACGGCCGAGGTTCCACCACGACGCACAGGATACGATGCCGATGAGAATCAGCAGGGCGTCGCGCACGCGGCGCCCGCGACGGAGTTTCGGGTCATCCTCGGCGAGCCAGTACCAGAGCAGCAAAAGTGCGCCGACGGCAGCGAGACCGGCCTTGAACTGCACCATGCGCAGATCGTCCAGGCGCAGCCAGAGGTGGAGCATGAGCGCATTTTAGAACTGGTCTCACCTACAGGGCGCGGCGGCTTCGGCGAATTCGGCCTGGCAAAGCGCTCTCTGAGCCAGAGCGTCGGCGGCGGGTTGTGGTCTCGGCCATTTTCCGCCCACTGCGGCGAGACTTACTTCTTCCTGGCTGCGCGTTGCGCGTGCGCCAGGGAGTTAGCCAGCACAGCGGCGCGGATGAGTTGTTTAAAGGCGGTTTCGTCGATCTTTTCGCCTTCGCGCAGGTCGATCGCGCGGC
>JASHPM010000182.1 GCA_030038115.1 Acidobacteriaceae bacterium
CCGCCGGGAACACCGACAGCACAATCGCCCCCGCCGTTGTCACAAACCCCACCACGGCCACCACTATCGCTGCCGGACGCTTCCCCGGCACGCGCATCACCTCCGGGCCCGCGGGCTGGCTCTGCGCCCATGCCATCGCCGCGAACAGAGCCAGGAACGGCAGAAAGGTCGTGATAATCGTCATGCTCACCATCACGTCGTACGCGCCGCGCACGCTGGTCCCCGCCTGGCCCAGAGCCGCCATCAGCATCCCCGCCAGTCCGTACACCACAATAGCCACCCACGGCGTGCGAAACCGCGGATGCACCCGCGCGAATACGGGCGGCAAATAAAGATCAATGCCTGCTACAAATGGCAGCCGCGACGTCGACGACAGATACGCCGCGGCGCCGCCCACCGCCCCCAGCACCAGCATCCCGGCCACCGCAACGCCCAGCCACGGCACGCCCAGCCGCCCGCACAGCACCGCCGTGCCCTGCATGAACCCGTCCACGCCGGAAATCTGTCCCGCCGGCAGCGTCACCAGCAGCGCCGCCGTCCCCAGCACGTACGCCAGCGCCAGCGCCACCCCGCTCACCAGCAGCGCCCGCGGAATCGTCTTCCGCGGCTCCTCGATTTCCTCCCCCATAAACGATCCCGTCTCGCACCCTGAAAACGCGCCGAAGATCGTCGCCCAAAAAGCTGCGTTTCTCACCGTCAGATGTGGCGTCATCGCGCCCCAGCTAAACCGGGTCGCCACCCCGAAGCGCTCCGTTGCCACCGCCGCCAGCGCCACCAGCACCACCATCGACAACCACATCCCCGTCGATCCGATGTTGTTCAGCCACTTCCCGGCGTTCAACCCCACCACGTTCACTGCCGTGATCACCGCCAGCCACACCACCGCGAACGTCATAAAGTACCAGGGACTGCCGGCGAGCCCACGTCCCCGCTCTCCTGCTGCAAACAGCGCCGCCCCCGCGCCGAAATAAAGAATCGCCGCAAAGTACGGCAGGTTCGACATCCAGTACGTCCAGGCGCTCAGGAACCCGGCAAAATCCCCAAACGCCTCGCGCGCCCAGATGTACAGCCCGCCTTCCTGCGGATAGCGCGACGACAACTCCATCACGCTCGCCGCCAGCGGTACAAAAAATCCCACTAGCGCGAAAATCCACACCACCAGCGCGCTCGGTCCCGCCGCTGCGGCCGTTGCCACCCAGCGCACGCTCAGCGTCGTCGCAATGTACAGCAGCGCCACGTCGCGCAGCCGCAGCGTTCGCTTCAGACCCTGCGCATGCCCATGCCCCGCTGCATCCGGCACCATTACCGGTACAACCGGCGCGTCAGCCATGCACATGCTCCCAGTCCTTCAGCACCGCCATCGCCGCGTTCCGCCCGTTCACCCCAATCACGCTGCCTCCCGGATGCGTGCACGCCCCGCACAAATACACGCCCTCCATCGGCGTCCGCGCCGTTAGCCTCCGCGACCACATAAACGGCGGCAAACACTCGCCCTGGAAAATATGTCCGCCCGTCAGACCCACCTTCTCCTCAATGTCCGGAGGACCCAGCACCTGCGCCTCCACCACCGCCGTATCCAGATTCGAACAAAACCGCCCCAGCGATCGCAGTGCCACTCCCCTTACCTCTTCGCGCCGCGTCTCCCAGCTCCCATTTGTAAACGTGTATGGCACATATTGCGCGAACACGCTCATCGTGTGCAGGCCCTCGGGCGCCACGCTGCGATCGTGCACGCTCTGGAAGTACAGCTCGCACCACAGCGCCTCCGGCAGCTCTCCGCGCTTCGCCGCCGCAAATCCTGCTTTCCACTCCGCCTTTGTCAGCGGCGCGTTGATTTGTCCGTAGTGGTGCGGCTCGTTTGTGCCTGGTCTTGCTGCAAAATTCGGCAGCTCCCGCAGCAGCACATTCAGCTTCACCGTGCAGCCTTCAATCGGCACCGATTCAACCTTTGCCTTCCACCCGGCCTCCGCCGCATCGCCCAGCAACCGCAGCGTCATCCGCGGATCGGCGTTCGACACCACCACCCGCGCCGCAATTCTCTCTCCTCCCTCCAGCCGCACGCCTTCTCCGGGCAAAATCTCCGCCACCCCCACGCCCGAAGCCACCACAGCCCCCGCCTCGCGCGCCGCATCGCAAAAATAAAACGACACCATCCCCATCCCGCCTCGCACATAGCCCCACATCGCCGGCATCCCACCCAGCCGTCCCGATGCATGATGGAACCGGATCGACGCCGTCCCCTTGTCGAACGGGCTCGCATTCGTCCCGATCACGCCCTGCCCCAGGTACGCGGTTTGTAACCGTTCATCGCACAAATAGTGCTCCACGAACTCCACCATCGACCACTCGTACAGCAGCTTCCGCGCTTCTTCATCCCCGCCCAGCCGCGCGTCGATTTGTTCCGGCGTTGGCGCGTCTCCAATCCACGCATCCCCATCCCCCGCCGGACGCAGCTTGTCCCTCAGCCGCCCCAGCGTCGCGTTCATCGCCTTCCAGCCCTCTACATCGCCCGGCGCAAACCGGCGCACCTCCGCCTCGCACTGCGCATCGTCGTCCCAAAGCTGTACGCTCCCGCCATCCAGCAGCGGCACGAACAGCCCATTTACCGCGGGCGTCCAGTGGAATCCCCGCTCCGGCAACCCCAGCTCTTCCACCACGCGCGGGTGCAGCAGTCCCGCCAGATACGCGCACGGCGACATCTTCACACCCGGATG
>JASHPM010000183.1 GCA_030038115.1 Acidobacteriaceae bacterium
AAGCCGGCTTTCTTCCAGATCATCCAGTAGGGGATGATGACGATGGCGATGCCGATGAGGATGAAGATGGGCATGATGGCCATCATGGCGGTGAGCATATGCATAGTGTGCGGATCGACCACGGTGCACCTCGGGCGGTGAGATAGCGGTTTCGCGCCAGCTTAACAAAAACAGGGATCAGCGTACAGCGGTGAGCCAAAGCGGTCAGCGGCCGGCAGTCAGCAGCCAGCGATCGGGAATCGGGGTTGCGTAGCGCGTGAGCCGTGCTTGCGCAGCAGGACGTTAGAGGCAGCGCATGTGAGTTTCGGAAAAAAAACTGAACAGCGTGCGGATGGGCGGCGTCTTTGCGGATGAAGGCATGAGAAGCGGCCTCATGAAGGGTTCTATGGCTTCGGTTAGCGGCATGATCCTCGCTTCGGACCGCCGCGGCGAGCAGAACGAGCCTGGCGGGTAGGCTGGGGCGTCGGGTCTGATGCTCGGCGCCGCCGAGCGCTGCGGATGGATGAGACCGCTGCTGCAGGGAGCCACGCGGGTGCGACCGGAGGACGAGGCGGAGTTCGCGGGTCTGGTCGAGCGGCAGTGGAGGTTCGCCTATAAAGTGGCGTGGGCGGTGGTGCGCAACGCGCACGATGCGGAAGATGCGGCGCAGGAGGCGTTTCTGAAGATTTTTTGCGCCGCGGCGTGGCGGGGACTGCGGGATGAGAAGGCGTATGTGGCGCGGGTGGTGTGGCGACTGGCCGCCGGGGGGACTCGCCGTCCAGGCAATGGCGTCTTTGGCGCGAAGAAAGGCGAGGGAGCGGGGCGCGAGGCGATTGAGGAAATCGCGGATGCGGGGAGGAATCCGGAGGAGATGGTCGTGGCGGCGAACTGGGAGTCGGCGGTGCATCGGCTGATCGACAGCCTGCCGGAGGAATTGCGGCAGCCGCTGGCGCTCTCGGTGGAGATGAACTCCCGCGAGATCGCGGCGGCCATGGGCATTGCGGAGGGTACGGTGCGGACGCGACTGATGCGGGCGCGGCAGATATTGCGGGAGAAGATTGCGGCGATGGAGGAGCGGGGCTATGCGCGGCGATGAGCGGGGCGATTTCATGGGCGACGATCGGGTAGAAGGGCTGATCGATGCGGCTCTGAGGGGCTACGCGGAGCCGGGAGAGGTGCCGGCGGCGCGGGTGGCGGTGGCGCGGGTGTTGGATCGGGCGCGCGTCCTCGACGAGAAACGGGGGAGATTTTTGAGGTGGGCGGTGGAGGTTCCGGCAGCCACATGTCTGCTGGTCGCATTGGTGGCGGCGTGGGTGATGCGGGCGCATCGGGTCCCGGAGATTGCGTGGGTTCCAAAAGCACCGGGGGTGGTGAGCGGGGATAACAACGCAGGGGCTAAAGCCCACTCCCATTCAATGCCTGTTGCGGCACGACTAAAGTCATGCCCTGATACAAAATCCCGCGCACGGGTTGGTGAAAGCGTGCCTTTGGGGACCACGAGTGGTGATGAATTTGGGGCGGAGCGGCGGCTGCCGAAGCTGGAGGTGTTTCCCACGCCGCGGCCGCTGACGGCCCAGGAGCAGGCGCTTGTGGCGTTTGCGACGGAGACGCCGCCGAAGGTGCAGCTGCAGGTGGTGGAAGCGGAGAAACATGTGGGCGATCCGATCGTGATTGCGGCATTGAAGATTCGTCCGCTGGATGATGAAGCAGGGAACAGGGAATAGGGAACGGGGAACAGGAAAGGCGCA
Organism: Acidobacteriaceae bacterium; assembly: GCA_030038115.1. Classification (GTDB taxonomy): domain Bacteria; phylum Acidobacteriota; class Terriglobia; order Terriglobales; family Acidobacteriaceae; genus Palsa-343. Next base: position 1,728 of record JASHPM010000183.1, read on the forward strand.
AAGGAGATTCCATGAGGAAAGCCGGATTGGTCGTGGCAGTTTTGGCGATGGCGGTGGGGGCGATGGGAGCGATGGGGCAGGATGCGACGGCGGCTCCGGCGCCCGCGGCCAAGCCGCCGGAGCATTTCTACAAGCTGACTTTTGTGGTGGAGGAGGTCAGCGACGCAGGGAAAGTGACGAACGCGCGCAGCTACGTGGAGACGGTCGACACGGCGTCGCACAAACCGCAGCAGATTCGGACGGGGGCGAGGATTCCGGTGTTGGCTTCTGAGTCGCAGTGGCAATACATGGATGTGCGTGTGGATTTCGATGTCTTTGAGCCGAAGGAAGTGGGGGACAAGCTGGCCTTCGATCTGACGGCGGATATCAGCAGCCTGGCGAGCCCGACGGACGGGGAACCGGGGTCGGCGAGCCATCCGGTGGTGCGGCAAAACAAGTGGTCGTCGGACGTGATGATCGCGATTAGCAAGCCGACGGTGGTGTTTTCGGCGGACGATCTGGACAGCAAGGGGAAGATGCAGGTGGAGGTGACGGCGACGAAGGTGGATTAGGGGCGGCGCGTGCGCCGGGGTCCCCAGCGAACAAAGTTCGATGGGGTGGCTCTGCACGCGCGAGCCAGATTCGGGCGATGTCCGTGCGCGGTTGGTTTTTTGCACGGACGAGCGGGAATCTGGCGAAGAGGCCCTGGCCGGGGACTCCATCAAGCCGGAGGTCTGAGATGCGAGACAAAGGCCCTGTTCCGGAGAACAGGGCCTTTGTCGTGTGCCGCAGCCTTAGCTGACGAGGAGGATGCCTTCGGTTCTTTCTTCGCCCTCCGTGACGACAGGGCGGTAGAAGAGCTGGTTGTTCTCGAGATAGACCTCAAGGAAGGCGGGGCGCTGGCTGATGCCGCCGGCGATGAGGGCCTCAGAGAGCGGGTCCTCGACGAAGCGCTGGAGGGCGCGGCGGAGGGGACGAGCGCCATAGGTGCGGTCGACCAGGGTCTTTTCGAGGATCCACTTCTTGGCGTCCTCGTTGACAGAGATGGTGATGGACTTCTGCGCGAGATTGGTATTGAGCTGCTGGACGAGGAGCTCGAGGATCTGGATGAGATCGGCGTCGGTCAGCGACTGGAAGATGATGATCTCGTCGATGCGGTTGAGGAACTCGGGGTTGAAGGTGCGCTTGACCTCGTTCCTGACGAGGTCTTCGATCTTCTCGAGGACCATGTCTTCGCGGTCGCTCTGGAAGCCCAGCCCCTGCTTGCGCTGGAGATGGCGGGCGCCGATGTTGGAGGTCATGATGATGATGGTGTTCTTGAAGTCAACGGTGTTGCCGAGGCCGTCAGTGAGCTGGCCGTCTTCA